>DUMX01000064.1 GCA_012839665.1 Gelria sp. | reverse complement strand
TTTAGCATCCTCCCGCGAGCTCCACCAGGCGGCAGCATTAAAATCATCATAGGGAGTAGGGCAGGAAAGTACCTTCACATCCCGATCCAAACCTTAATGCCCAGCGAAAGATTTTTGCCGAACGCTGCTTTCCCCTCCCCTATACGTGATTCCCAATATATCCGGTGCCTCTCTCGTGACTTATTCCCGGCAACGCCAATGGTGATTCGGGAGGTAGGTCAGATTGATTAATCATAGATACCACCTATTATTTTAATATTATCTCTTCGATAATAGCTGCATCGTTTTCGGTTATCATAGTACCCCGTGCAGCTACAGTATATTCATGATCTTGATCTAGAAGTTCCCTTAATTTGACGGGGTCAAATCGCCATTCTCCGCCAACCTTTTCAATATTTAGTCTGCTGTCTTTTAACATGTTATATATCATCTGTTTTGCCCCTCTGAGCATATCAACGGTTTCTGTAATATTTAAGATTTCAGGCTTTTCTTGCTTTCCATTATCGGCAAAACCAGCTACCAGGTTTTGTATTATATCTACGATTTCGGGCGAAAATATTTCTTCGCCACATTCATTACATTGGTAAGCCGGTAATCCGTTTATTACAATTTCATAGTTCCCCCATTTAGCAGAAGTAGCAGTTATAACCCTATCCATTTTCAGGTTACAATATATGCATCTCATTCTTTTTTCCTCCTTTTACGTATGGTACCCAGTTGTTCCCATACTTCCTCCATAAAATTACATACCGTAACAACTACTGCCTGGGGATATTTTGCCACTACAATTACATAAAAATCCTCCGTTCCTGATTGAAATACAACCTTAATATCCTGATCAGGAAAGTCTTGGATTTCTATGATTTCTCCATTTAGTAAAGCATGATCAACTAATTGGCGGGGAATCTTTCTTTCACCCATTCGCTTTTGGGCATGATTACTATAGTATACCCAACCTTTTTCAATCATTCCCCTTATAATTTTTTCGGGAATACCCATTAGTCCTACCTCTAGTTATAAATTAACACAAATTAATCTAATCATCTATAATACATCCATCTTATATAAATATTATACTCGATCCGCCCTGGCAGGTTCTGCGCTATTCTTGCTAGCTCCCCACATGCAACTGCTACACTTACTATCATAAGTCCTGGCAGCCAGTCTCCGGTGTCCTCTTTCTCGGTAAATCTCTAACTACGGAACTTCTAACACCAATATAAGTTGGTGTCTGATATAACAAGTCCTAGTATTACCAAATATCACTTAGGCCGTATATATAGAGATAGGATCTACTTTTATAATAACATTTTTATCTCCTATTGACTTTATGATTACTTCTATATCTAATGAATTGCTTCTATTAGGTAGTAAATCTATGTCATTAAACATATAGTAATTCTCATCGTTCTTTTTAATGTCCAAAATAGTTTTTATAGTATATCCTCTATTGGATTCTATGGTAAAAGAAGTATCTTTTAATAGCTTATCCTCAAAAGCTAGGAATACCTTAGGATAAAAATATGATTTTCTATTATTTACCATAATGCAAATGGTTATATCGGTTACTGCTGTACCCGCTTTCCCAATATTAAAAATGTCAAAAATTAAAACAAGTTCTATATTTGTAGCCGCTTCTGGTAATACCTTATTAATTGAAATATCCCCATAATCACTAACTTCCT
>DUMX01000063.1 GCA_012839665.1 Gelria sp. | reverse complement strand
TTTTCTTCCACTTCAGCAGACAATGGGGTGGGGACTTGTTGTCCACCTTTATAGCTATAAGTTGCCCAGGTCCAGGCTGAACAGGGCAGGAAAGTGCCATCCTCTAAAATTTGACTGAGGCCATATGATTCCACCAGGTACTGAAGTGCCTGGCCTTCCTTGCCTTTTCCTACAGTTTTCAGGGTATTTGCCATAGCCTGGATGTTATTTACCAGTAAACGTTGGTGGATATTTTCTAAAATATTATAAACCGAGAAAGTACCGGATTGATACCATCCCAATAAAGAATTCCCCACCTTTGGCCCCAGATTTCTTCTTTCCTGAGCGTAAACTCGCCATAACCGGGAGTAGTTAACTGCCAGGGCTACCTGATAAGCCACCATTAAACAAAAATAGAGATGTGGGTATTCACCACCTATACCTTTGCTGTATGGGCTTACTACTATCCGGGTAGACAATTTATCATAGTTGCAGGTAGGAAGCAGATGATAAGGGCCGTATGCGGTCCTATCACCTAATACCAGGGGTTTGATAGTTACTTCACCCATAGATTCGGGAGTAAGATTTTCCAGCAACCATTGCTGGCTTTTTTCCACGTACATCTGGTTTTCTATGAGACTGGCCAAACTCCAGGTATCACGTACATCAATTTTTTGCAGCAACTCCCGGGGGTGTTTACATCCCAGTGGAATCATAACATTCATGGGGGGAAAGCGCAGTAAAAATTCTTCCAGCAGTTCGTTTTTAACTGAAAACATACGGGGTACTGGCAGAAAACCAAAAAGGCCGTCCAATACTGCCTGCAGCCCTTCCACAGTATAAAGGTCTCCAGGTAACAGTGATGCCAGGGTAGCTTCCAGATGTTGCATAAAGTCTGCCATCCCATTTACTAATTCTTCGGGACTAGCATTTAAAGGAAGTTGCAGTTGTTCATGGACGAAGTGGTCAAATTTCTCCTGGTAGTAATCTTGTACCTGGTCAAAGATTACTTCGGTGGAAACGTCAATACCTCCCGAACCCTTCAATTGCTTGGGTAAGAGCAGAGGCGCTCCCGGAATAAACTCCATAAAGTGAGCCGGAGTAATTGGAGGTCGAGTTTCCTGGGTCATATGCTGCCATTGTTGTAGAAAAGCTTCCCGCGATTGTAGAAAGTAGCTGCGCTGTTCATCTTTAAGTGACTGCGATGCATAGTGCAGGATGAGTTCACCTTCCAGCTTGTTTTCCGGAGCCAGGGTGGCAAATTTATCCAGGGTAGAAAGAAAACCGGCTATACGCCCATCGAAAATGAAGGTAAGGCTATTTAAAAGGTCATCATGGGAAATACCAGGGTTAAATCTGTAGCCCAGCAGGAAATAGTAAACCACATCTGCCCATAAACGGTAATCGAAGGAAAAATCGGTTCCCGATGCATTCAAAGCCTGGTGTAGATTTGCCGTCACTTCAGTAGGCAAAAACATGTTGCTTAAACGTTCGTATTGGCTGTAGTTTTGTTTAAATGAAGTTAACATGTCGGTAAAAGAAAAACAGCTTTCTTCAGGTTTATCCGCATAGGTAGTGCTGGCATAAACGTCCAGATTCCGAAATACTGGTTCCTGTGAAAGCCAGATTTTACTATCTCGGGTGATACATTCAAAAAGAGCCTCGGCAGTTTGGGTGAAAACAAAATTCAATTTCTCCTTGGAAATATAAGCTAGTTTTGCGCCCAACTCTACTTCACAGATACGTTTGTTCCAGCGCAGAGCTCTGGTGATTAACCAGGGATCAATACCGTAGCCATTAGTTATATCAGGCCAAAACTTACTATCCTGGCATAGATCTTCCACTAAATCATGGCTGATGGCATACATACCGCTGTGAGGGTCACTAACCCGGTAGCCGTAAAAAACCTCCATTAGAGGAGAGGTAAAAAGTCGCCCCAGCAAGTCTTCCAACTGGTGGCGTTTAAAATTTACCAGGGTTAAATCATATTCACCCTGAATAGGCCTGGCCATTTGTTTAATCCATTCTACTTTAAATCCCCGTCCCTGCTCTTGCTGCAGGTCGGCTGCAATAATAATCAAATCTGCCTCCAGGTGTTTGGCTATTTCCAGTAGCGCCTTAATACTTGCCCCTCGGCCATTGGCTCCCGGTTTCATTACTAAAGCAAAATGAGGTATGGATAGATTAAGAGCCTGAATTTCATCTATAATTCCTATGCCGGTGGGATCACCACAGCAGACTAACAGGCTATTAGATGAAGGTAGCTCTGCTGTATTACTTGCAATCATTTGTAGTATTTCTAATAGCGATTCCTTCTCGTTATAAAATGGGATACCAACAATGGTTTTTACGGGACCAAAACGCTCAAGGTGAGGAATTACTTCCTCAATGGTTTGGTTAAATAAAGTTTCGAAACTGTCAGCATTGCCGGTTTTCATTGTTTAAAAACCCTCCTTAATTGGCAGATAGCTGCACGGTAGTGTTCACTTTTAATTATAGTTAAACCTGGCTATCCTTGGAAAGCTTTACTGGCTAATGCAGAGTCAGGGTAAAACGAGGTAACTACCGTATTTCCCAGCAAAATCTGAACTTAGCCTTAACATGAGGTTTTGTGACCTGGCAGGAAGTCTTATAGCTTAAAGATGGGAATAAGGTATACTTGAAGGGAAAAGGGGATGATAAGCTTTGTTTTTTAACCTGCGGATTAGAAATAAAACCGTTAAAGAATTACGTAAAAACCAGGGATTTACTGCCCGCGAACTGGCGGAGCGTTTGAAACTGAATACGACAGCCATACTGCGGATTGATGATATGAAGTTAAAAGAAGTGCCTGAACCGATGAAGAGTAAGATAACTCCAATTTTAAGAGGGGACCATGTTGATAAAATCCCCTGGTTGTAAATGATTAAGAAACTTAATGCAGGGCTGTTAGATTAATCTAACAGCCCTGCATTATTATGGGGTTTTTATTTAGGGGTAAAGCAGATAAATGGCGATCCAGGTCTTGGCATGGCCATATTCATCCCCAGCGATACTAAGAATCAAAGTTTTTAGGGCCCAGTTGTCAATCATGTTGGCCATTTGAGCATACATAGCGACAGCACCTATTTCATCAGCAACAGCATCCCACACCATATCTTTGAAGTCGGCCATATAGAACACCTCCTTTGCTGGAATTTATAGGATATATACAGGGGACAGTATACTATATGCGATGCGGAATAATGTGGTACCAAAGATAATTTCTAATATGATTAGCAAAAAGTTAAACCTAACATAAAATATATTGTTAGAGTTTCCAGGAAAAACACCATTAACCTGAATGTCTGGACATGAGGGGGTTCTAGTTAGGAGGGTTATCGAGTATGAAGAAAAAAGAAAAACTACTGGCTGCTTTGAGTGAAGCCCTATCAAAAAAACAGAAGAGCTGTGCTCATTATGAACATCTTGCTGAATGGGCACCTGAAAAACATGTGCGCGAAACCTCAAAAAGCATTCTTATTAGCGAGAAACAACATCTAGAGTTACTCAGTTCTCTAGTTGAGAAACTAGGAAAAGATGGGTTTGAATCTAATATATTGGAGGATACTGACGTAAAAAACAAATCTAATAAAGTACCGGAAATGGATAACGATCTTAAACAGGAGCTTTTAGCCAAACTATTTACAAAGACGCTAGATGAGACCTAAAACCGATTGAGTATGAATTTATTTGTTGATATTAGTAATCTGACTCTGACATTTTCCTGCTGGCGGCGAATATATTGTAAACAAGCCAGTGATGGAAGGATGAAAAGCGGTGATAATAAACCTGCGCCAGTTGCGTTTACTTCTTATTGCTATACCACTACTGCTAGTCTTTATATTTATGTATAAATATACTCCGCCTAAAGTCGAGGAAAAGCACCTGGTTCAATCAGAGCCAAAGAAGCCCTATGGAGAATTTCTTACTTGGGAGGAAGCACGACAGTATTTCAACAAATATAGTAGTGCCACTGTAATTGACCTGGATACGGGGCAGCAATTTAATGTACAGAGGCGGGGCGGAAGCAGTCATGCTGATGTGCAACCATTGACAGCTGAGGATACTGCAACCATGAAAGCCATCTATGATGGCAAATGGAGCTGGAAACGTCGGGCAGTAATTGTTGAACTGGAAAATGGCCGTAAAATTGCTGCTTCCATGAATGGGATGCCCCACGGGCAGGGGGCAATAGTTGGAAATAATTTTCGTGGCCATTTCTGTATTCATTTTCGCGATAGCACCACTCACGGTAGTCGTAAGGTAGACCTGGCCCATCAAATGATGGTTTGG
>DUMX01000062.1 GCA_012839665.1 Gelria sp. | reverse complement strand
ATAGGTGGACTGCTTACACTGCAGTCGCGGAAAGCAGGCATCTATCAGCACCAACAAAACCACCAGCCTGGGGCAGGATATAGACCGTTGCATTATCGCCGGCCGTAAAACCAAGCTCGTGTACGTTGAAAGTGAGCTCATCCACAAATATTCCGCTATAAGGTGCAGTGGCAAAACCGGACGGGTTTATACCCAGTAGTAAATGCAGCATAACCGGGTTTCCTACCACTGCAAAATCATATATGTCATCAGGACTAATTTCTGCATCCCTCTGCAATTCTTCGATAGCTGCATTTATATTATTTATTAAAACCTGATGCAAGCGGGTTAGCCCATCTGAATTATCCAGGCAATAACTAACCCTGGATATAACATCAGCACCATATACCCGTTGCATATTAGTTTTAGCAGTCATGCTTCTAATTTTTCCACTCTGCAAATCTACCAAGGCAGCAAAAATACTGGTACTACCCAAATCCAAAACGATACCGTAAGCCCTTTTTTCTGCCCGGCTTACCGCTCTTACCAGTTGTTGAGCAAAAACCAGGCAATGAAGTTCCAGAGCGGGACGCCCCACTCTATCCAGGGTGGCTAATTCATTCCAGTTATGGCTACTAAGATCAAGCATTAATCCGGGTAAAGCTTTTTTAATACGACGCTGAAGAGGAACTGGAGTTTGTTTATCCAGTCCGGGTACAAATATTTGGCGCCATTCCACCTCGGGTTGTAAATTGTTAATTTCTCTAAAAAGTTTAACCTTAACATCAGAATTAAAATCACCATAATGCAAGTAAACATCTACTGCTTCATTGACGTAACAATAGCAAGCTAACCTCTCACCACTTTTAATTTCTTCTGCCAGCAGGTATTCTCGCTCCTCTTCACTTAAATCGTTTACCTGCCCCTCGATGCGCACCTTACACTTACCGCAGGTACCCCGGCCACTGCATGAGCCGGCAACATCAATACCATTAGCGGCCATAGTATGCCAGAGGTTAACACCGGCAAAAGTATAGTATTCGTAATAGCTGCCGTCAGGATATATAAGCCTAATTCTTATTTTTTCCACTACCATCACCTGTCCGACCCGGTCAATACTCTATAAGGGTGGGTATAAATATTAAACCGTTCACCGCGGGCAAAACCTAGTACTGTTATTCCGGCCTTTTCAGCTATTTCCTGAGCTAAGCTGGTTACCGCTGCCCGCGAAACCACTATTTGTATCCCCATTGCTACCAGTTTTTGAATGATTTCGTGACTAACCCGTCCGCTGCTTAGAAATATTTTATCAGAGCAGCTTATACCATTTAACAAACAATATCCGTATAACTTATCTACTGCATTATGCCTGCCGATATCCTCCCGACTTACCAATAACCTATCCTCATAGGCCAAACTCATAACGTGGACTCCTCCAGTCTTTTTATGCAAAATGGATACATTAAGATGCGCTTGCATTAACCAGGAGAGCTTCGTTGCCGGGCAATAGATATCTGGACTATCTGGGCTACTTCGGATATTATTCTGTGCCGGAGGCTGAGAAATAAGAATTACATTTATGGTAGAACCATCAATCTCAATATTTTTAATATCATTACTACTTGAAACCTTACCCTCCATATACAGATGACCGATAAGCAATTCATCCAGATGAGAAGGGCTGCAGTAAATACTTTTATAGAAAACTTCATTAACATAAACATTAAAACACTCTTCATTTATTATTACATCCCGAAACTCCTCAATACCTACCTCGGGTGAATACCTGTGAATTAAGCGATATACCATTTCCCCACTCAAATCAGGCCCACCTCCCATGCCTTTTTAAAAGTATGTAACTTTAAGCTGTAGAATATAAAAAAGGCGGCCCGAAGCCGCCTTTTTTTCCATTATGTTTATTCCGGTTTGGTTTCAGCCATTAGAGCAAAGGCGAATAAAAACACCCATGCCATTGAGACAATAAAAGCAATTAAAGCTCCGTTCACATCTCCGCTACTAGCCAGCTGCTTATTGCCCAAACTATACATAACGTTAAAGACTACCAGTCCCAGTCCAGTACCAATGTAAACTGCCTTCTTAAACCCGCCCGATAGCTGGAACTTCTTGGACCAACCGCAAAACTTAATAAATACATAAATTCCCAGCAATATTATTAAGAAGGTAAACAGTGGATTACCCCAGATTCCCGGTGCTGCGGTTCCTGCTGAGCCGAATAAAGCTAACACTTTTTCCCCCCCTCTCCCTTCTTTTATTAAAATATTGTATTACTTAACTATTATAAAAACAAGGGACTTAACTCCCCTGGACATAACAACTGAAAATACCCTTCTCCTCCTATCAAATAAGTATTCTCTATATATAATTAATTTCCTGCTTAAAAAACATAATTTTTGATAAAAATAGTGTTTCAACTACAAAAACTCTGAGTACTACAAGTAATTATAGCAAAGCTTTACAAGACGCCTTTAATTAATTATAATAGTTTCTGCGTCTAAAAGAAATAAAGTAAGTAAATCAGATAGCCGCAGGCCTTTTTGGCCTGAGGAAAGTCGGAGCTCCACAGGGCAGGGTGCTGGATAACATCCAGTGGGGGTGACCCCAAGGCAAGTGCCACAGAAACAAACCGCCGGGAACGGAGGTCAGAGGTCGGAGGTTTTCTGGTTGACGGATTCTGACCTCCGTTTTGGGTAAGGGTGGAAAGGTGAGGTAAGAGCTCACCAGCATTTAGGTGACTAAATGGCTCGGTAAACCCCATCCGGAGCAAGACCAAATAGGGGAATAATGAAGTCGCCCGCTTCGTTCCCGGGTTGGTCGCTAGAGGTATCAGGCAACTGGTATCCCAGATAGATGGCTATCAAATACAGAACTCCGCTTATAGATTTGCTTACTTTCGTAAAAAACCGCCTTTATGGCGGTTTTTTTATTCTTTTCTTTATAAAAAGTGGTAAATAGAACATTCCTTTTGCTACGTATATAGCATTTTCTCTACATTTATGTTATATTTTGGAGAAGTATAAATATAAAGGCGGTAGTATGTTTGATGAAAATGAACGATAAGCAAATGCTGTATGTACAGCATATGATAGAAAACCCATATATGGGTGTACTGTATATTGATACCAGTTGTCGGGTTGCCCTGGTCAATCAAACCTTTGCTGATATACTGGAAGTCGACCAAAATTCCCTGATTGGCAAACACGTTAATGAAGTAATACCCCGTTCACGACTACCCTACACCATACTAAACGGCGAAACCAACCTGTGTGAACTATGCTGCGTAAACAATAAAGAAATGGTATCCATGCGCATTCCTATTTATAATGATGGGAAAATAGTAGGAGCCATGGCAAAAACCCTCTTCCTGGACATGGAAGCAGCACGAATTATGGTGCAACACATGAGCAATCTGCAAAATAGTACCCCGGTTAAAAAAGGCAGCCAACATCACAGTAAATACACCTTAAATGATATTATTGGCAACAATCAAAACATAGTCAGAATTAAAACTTTGTGCGCCCAGGTAGCTAATAATATCTCCAATGTTTTAATTATTGGTGAAAGTGGGACTGGTAAAGAATTAT
>DUMX01000061.1 GCA_012839665.1 Gelria sp. | reverse complement strand
GGAGCTGAAATTATTACCAGCCAAGGGGTAACCCGGGAGATGATACAAACAGGCCATCCTGATGAAGTTATATTAGTCAGCGGTGCTCAGATTTATGCCTGGTATATCCGGTTTAACCGGCCGAGCACCGCTGGCTAATATAACTTCATCAGGATGGCCTGTTTGTATCATCTCCCGGGTTACCCCTTGGCTGGTAATAATTTCAGCTCCATGTCTGGTAGCACGGGCCGCTAATTTCTCTATCCAGCGCCCATATACTTCCTTATAAGGTACTCGTGCCGCCAAAGTTACCTGACCTCCGGTTTCCGGTTCAGCTTCAAATAAAGTGACCTCATGTCCCAGACGGGCAGCTTCACTGGCAGCAGTTAGTCCTCCCGGTCCTCCTCCGATTACCCAAACCCGTTTACTCTTCTTAGCGGCGTCAACCGGGTACTCTAACTCCTGACCAGTTTCCGGATTTATGGCACAGCGGATACTACCTTGCTCAAATAATAAACGTTCGATACAGCCTTGATTGCAGGCCAAACATTCAAAGGTCTGCTGGCTTCGCCCCTCCCGGGCATTTATCAGGAAATCAGGGTCAGCCAAATGCTGCCGTCCAAAAGCAATCATATCGGCATCGCCCCGGCTAATTATTTCATCAGCCATAAAGGGGTCCGTAAAACGACCTACCGCAATAACCGGAACCTTTACTACCTCTTTTATCTTCCGGGCCAATTCCACTTTAAAACCGGGCTCATATTCTACCGGAGCCGAAGTAATTCCCCCGGGACTACCATGAGTTCCGAAAGAAGCATGAATTATATCCGCACCCGCCTCAACCAGCCTCGGCATAATTGATTGCATGTCCTCAACTGAATAGCCATCCTTAATAATCTCCTCAGCTGATATTCTTATGGAAATGGGAAAATCTTCGCCTACCTGTTTTCTTACCTCCTGCAGACATTCCACTATAAAACGGGACCTCCCGGCAAAGTCACCTCCATATTCATCAGTACGCTGGTTACAATGCTGGGATAAAAACTGCATCAACAGATAACCATGGGCTGCATGTAATTCCACCGCATCAAAACCGGCTTCCCGGGCCCGCCGGGCTCCCTGCCCAAAAGCAGCAATGGTTTCCTGAATATCTTCTATACTCATTTCCCGTGGTTTTACCCGATAGATATAGCTGGCTATAGCTGAAGGCCCCAGAGCCCGGCCCTCTTGCAATAGATAATAACCTTCCCGCCCGACATGATGGAGCTGCATGGCAATTTTTGCCCCCTGTTGGTGGACTACATCTGCCATTTTAGCCAGTCCGGGAATAAAGCGGTCATCATAGACACAAAGTGTTCTTGGACTGGCAGTCCCGTCCGGATGCACGGATGTAATTTCAGTAATTATAAATCCGGCACCACTCTGCACCCGGCGTTTAAAATAGGCCAGGTTAGCATCGCTTACGGTTCCATCCTTATTCCCCAGGTTACTGCCCATTGGGGGCATAACCACCCGGTTAGGTATCTGCAGATTGCGTACGGTAATAGGCTGTAACAGATGCTCTAATTTACTCATAATTAACTCCCCCTTAAACTTCTGTATATCATTACATATATATTTAAACATAAGTTTGGAAATTATGGGGAATCAATAAGGAAATAGACGGGATTAGACACTGAAGGACACTGATTTTTTATGATTAACACTGAATTTTATTATATTTTTAAAGGATAGCGAAGGCTACCGTGTACCCGTCTAGGGTGAAGCCTGCACTGCGAATTATGGGGCGAATTAAAGACGAAATAACTAAACAACTGTCGGTAGCGGAAGCTTTAGCTTTCGCTGGGAAACGAAGTTTCTCCCATTCGCAGTATCTATACAACCATTTTCATCGGTGG
>DUMX01000060.1 GCA_012839665.1 Gelria sp. | reverse complement strand
TGTTAATCGAAAATAAAAAAGCTATTATATTTATTATTCTTTTGCTTTCTATAACTTTGTTACTAACCGGTTGTTCAGCTTCTCCAAATGACGAAGGGAAAAATACTACTTCCCAGGATAGAAAAGAAGTTGTGACGTTATCAGATGAATTATGGGGCAGTGTTGAGCTTGCCCCGGTTGTTTCAAGCAATATTATAAAATTATCAGAAAGCTTAAAACCAAGCGATATTCAACTCAAAGATATTGTTCCAAGCGCAGGCATTAACGGCGAGATACTGGATACGCAGGGCAGAAGACAAATAAAAATACTGTATGATTTAACTATTATAGGCGACAAGGTTTTTGAAGGACCCTCTGCAACAGCAATATTCTCTTTAGCCGATCGGGCAGTCTATTCTTCTAAGCAACTGTCCAGGATTATTGCAAATAGTAATAACATAATAATAGAAGCCAATGACATAGATAACCAGGAAAAAGTTAAAGATATTGTTAATCTGGCTAAAGTTGTCAGGGAATCAGAAAAAGTTAAAGACGATACCGAGCAAATGGTAACTTCTTTTGGTGAGGAGTATCCCTGTTATACGATTACAATCCCATCAGGTTCCGAGAATATTGTTATTCATCTATTAAACAAAAAATATTTCTATGTGATGCAACTGCTATCAGAGTTTATAGAAGTTCAAATTCACTTTGGAACTACTGTGAAAAAATAATTCCACCTCCACAACCTGCACCTGAAAGCCTCGCTTTTCTTTTTACGGCAGATTCTCTTGAAAGTAAAGAACTGGGGTATGCTACACACAGAAAGCTAGCAGTTGCAAGACTCCTGCAAAAAGGTGTTCCACAAAATAATATACAAATTAAAGAACCCCTTTATCATCTTACTTTTACCATTAACCAAGAAACAATTTACGTAGTCCTTGGTAAAGACGAATTTCAGTATAAAGGGAAAACATATAAGCTCGAAAATGTTGCTAAGGATTTTCAAGGGTTGGTTTCGGCAGGCTAAATCTGCTAATTATTATTGGTTATTGATGTAACTATATGTTCCCCAAAACGCTTAAAGCCAGGCTATTACCCTGATTAAACCGAGTTGTCGAGCTTACTCTACTGCCTGAGCATATTCATCTTGGGCAGATGAAATGAAAAAAATAATAGAATCAATGAATGGAGGTTCATGACATGTTGAAAAAGAAAATAAATTTCATATTTTTAGGCGTAATGCTATATATGTTGGTTTTCCCACTGACTGTTTATGCCAGTACGGAGAATGATGTATTTCCCCAGGCAAGTCAATACATACGTTGTACAAGTGCAAATATAACCCCGCAAGGGAACGGAAGACTTTTAGTGGAAAACAAATTGGGCGCGACAACGATCGTTGACAAACTGGGGATCAAAACCCTGGAAATCCAAACCGTAAGAAATGGTTACTGGCAGTCCATCCATACCATAGTAAAAAACGATTACCTCTACAATACCGGTACCTATATTTATGATTGCTATTATTCCGGAACCCCCGGAACAAAATATCGAAGCTATGTTGAGTTTTATGTTGAAAATAACGGAGGATCGGAAACTAAGATTGTTACTTCTACTCCTAAGGTTGCAAATTAATATAGTCCATGTATAGCGAAGTTCATTATTCAAGGGAGTAATAACGCAAAATATTAGTATTTACTACCGGTAGTTCAAAACAAACCTTATAAACCTTGCATTACCAAGGCTTATAGGGTTTTTAAATGCCGAATTAAAATCAAGCCGTAATTTGTCATAATTTGTTG
>DUMX01000059.1 GCA_012839665.1 Gelria sp. | reverse complement strand
GGTTCACTCGACAACTTCATTAATTAACGCCTATTTACGCATTAACCCCCCCCATGTACGCCAGGTGTACACAACCACCTAAGAAAATAGTAGCAACACTAAACTTTTTTAAAATAAACTAAACCCCAGCTACTATTTTCTTAGGTGGTTGTGTACACCTGGCGTACATGGGGGGGGTTAATGCGTAAATAGGCGTTAATTAATGAAGTTGTCGAGTGAACCTCCTTAGCCATATGTCATAGATATATAATTTTTCCCGAAAATTATCTTCTTCTAGTATCAAAGAAATCCTTAAGTATTTGCCCGCATTCATCGGCTAATACGCCGGATTTCACTATTACTCGATGGTTAAATGCCGGATGGTCCAGAAGGTCTACTACCGACCCGGCTGCTCCCGCCCGGGGATCATAAGCCCCAAAAACCAAATTCCCCAATCGAGTCTGTACCATGGCTCCGGCACACATAGGGCAGGGCTCCAGGGTAACATACATGGTGGCATCTGTCAGCCGCCAATGGCCAACCTTTTTAGCCGCTCTCTGCAGGGCCAGTATTTCCGCATGGGCAGTAGCATCCCCCCGCATTTCTTTCTCATTGCGAGCCCCGGCAACTATTTCCCCGTCTATGACTACTATTGCCCCTACGGGAATTTCCCCTTTTTCTCTGGCTTCCTGAGCCAGGTTAAGGGCTATTTTCATATAGTCTTCATGACGATTCATGGTTCTATCCCCTTAACCTGCAATTAAGATTGTAGGATATTAGCCGGCATGGTGTCAACAAGACCGCCCTGCTAATCCTATTATGCTTTTATAAAAACAAAATCCCACAATTTTCCGTGGGATGTAATTGCTAATGGTGCGCCCGGAGGGACTCGAACCCCCGGCCCACGGTTTAGGAAACCGTTGCTCTATCCAACTGAGCTACGGGCGCAAAATAGGATGCTTCCATAAAATCGAATCATAAGTGACGAACCTGGAAGGGCACTCGTAAAGTATCTGATACTACTACATTCTATACTGCCCGGTACCATTTTTGCAACCCCCTGATTATGACCAGCAAGATATCATAATATTCTTTAATAAGACCTGTACTCTAATATTACAGGCTGCAATATAAATAGGCGGATAAGATAATTATAGGTCATTTTTTAGAAAACTAAGCAAGGGTTCCCTTTAGTTACTAGATATTGACCTAAGAAATATCAACGGACTTGCGGATATTATATAGTTGTTTTAAAGCATCATAGATTTTGTCTTGGTAACTTTGTATACCAAAACATTCGAAAACAACCTTATCAAATGTGATTCTGTCAGTACGAGTTAATTCTTCCATAATAGGATAAACGTCCCTCTTAAGAAGCGGAGAAAACGCAGTAATTATTTTAACAGTTTGTTGGGGGGATAAAAGACGAGGATTGAGCATGAAAAGTCTTTTTTCGAGCTTAGTGGAGCTCAAGTCTAATGCACCAAGTCCCCTGCCAAATCCAAGAGCTTCAATATAGAATAATCCAAGCGAACTATTCATAAGGGCGTGACAGAGGTTTATATCTACCGTCTTATTAATTAAAGTCAAACTAATTAATCTTTGGTCAACAAAAGTTGGCTGCAGTGCTTTTGCAATATATAACCTCTTATCGTAGCTAATTAATGCTACCAATTCAGCCATTGTAGTATCGTTCATTTCATACCAATGCATATTTGCTCTTTTCAATACTCTAGGTAACGGAATTCCTGTTTTATTAGTTGTCTTTTCAAACTTCTTTATCCACGATAATGCCCCACTGTGTTTCAATTTATGAAGCTCTTCAATAGTTTTTGAGCAACAAAATGCTTCACGATCCGGACATGCTATCAGGCCAGTAACACTTTTTGGCGATTTAAGCACTGGTCTAATGTATTGTTGTTCTATACCGTGCCCAGACGCTGGATAAAACATAGCATTCCAGCCCCGGCGTTCCCCTCTATAGAACTTGAAAAGGTTATTAACTGGAATAAGCTTATCTTGTATGTCTTTTATCCATCGTACATCCGCAAAAAGAGCATTAAACCCCAGACCGAGCTTTCTTAACTCTATGATTTCGTTTGCCGTATATGTTTTGACTTCTATTTCATTTGGTGAACTAGTTTCGGTGATAGCAAGACTAGCAATAGATTTGGTGCTATTTTCAGATTCGATTTGCTGAAGAGGTTTTTCGATTATTATAAAGGATGTTTTTTCATTACTCTTTGGCTCGGATATAACAGGTTTTTTCTCAAGAATCACCATATTAGTTACCACATCTGCATTGTGGAACCACCTACCAACACCAGATGTAATAATTTTTTTTATAATAAAGAATCTTCTAAGTGCTTCCTGAAACTTTTCACCCCAGTCTGTACCTAACCAGGCATTTGAAATTATTATGCCCAGCTTTCCGGTTTCCAATAGCAAACTCCAAAGGTAAAATGGCAGGTATGCACAAAGATCACTTTTCCCCGAAAGAACAAACTCTTCCCCAATTTCTTTTGTAATTAGTTGATTTATGTTTAGTATTTTCGGATTTAATTCATCTAAATCTTCAAATTGGACAAAAGGAAGATTAGATGCAATATAATCAAAAAGCGGTAAATCTTTTTTAACAACGGAACCACTATAAGGATCTTGAAATTCTATTTCGAGTCCTGTGTTCAAATCTATAACATCTTTTTGAAATACATGTAAAATCTCACCCAGGTTTTGGGGCTCTGAAAGTGCAAGCATAGCAATTTTGAGGGGAAAAGAAAATTTATCACTAGCCCAAATATTAGCCAATGCATTAGTTGAAGACTGTCCGTATTCTATCTTAATATCGTATGCAGCTTTAGGAATAGTACCTGTTCCACAAAATGGATCATAAAATGTTAAGGACTTGTCATCCATTGTTAGTCTAATGAGTAATTCTGCTAGAGGATAGGGTGTTGCATATTGCCCTGCAACTTTTCTCTTAGATGCAACTACGGTTTTTTGCAACAGTTCATGAAGAATTGTTTGATCTATATCCTGAAAATGTACTTCTGATAAAAATTTATTAAGTTGAACTAAATGTAGCCACGCTCGGTCCGACAGTACCGTTTCACCTAAAGAACTGCTAAAAATGTTCCAGAAATTGCATCTATTTGATATGGTTTCGAAAATCTTCTGTGCCTCATCGGGTGTAGTATATTCATCAATATTCTCAACGGTTGAAGCAAAACTGAAAAAACGCCTCAAAATATGGGCAAACACAATCTTATTTATCCAGCTAACCAGGTTTATTCGAGCAAGGACTAATGTAGATTCATTTTCCATGGGATACTCGTGACTTATAGTCCGCCACCATATTTCTATATGGGCATCTAGAGTACTATCCGTTGATGCTTTTTGTTTTATCTTCTCTGCTACAGTATCCATATTAAAAAGTATGATTTCATAAATATTATTATCATCGAGAGCGTTAATAATTGTTGAGCTTGCAATTTGTCCACTATCAAAGAAGTCGTTAAGATCATCGATAATATTATGCACCAAGTTTATCCACTGATTTCTATTAGATTCAACTTCATCCCGCCTGGTTATATAATTAAGATCATCCCAGGTTTTAACTGGTTCATAATCTTTCAAATTGTTGGAAATATATAATACAGCAGTAGTAACATTCCATAATAAAAAGCTATTTAATCCTAAGTACTGTGCTTTTTTACAAGCATTTTCAATTAAGTTTATGTCAGTTATTGAAGTGTCAGGAAATTTTAATTCCCACCCTTGAATTATACTTGCTATACTCTTTTCACCAAATAAAAGAACATCTGGGAATAGGTTCTCCGTTTCTGTAGATACAGTCATTTCACCGCCAGCTCGTTTAATTTTTCTGTCTCTAAGCGATAAATAATTGTTAATTTCAGAAATTAGATCAATAGCCCAACTTCTTTCATTGTAGGTTACTTTCATTAGATAACCTTCTCCTCTTTATCAGCTTCTATAAATTCTTTAATTAGTCCTGTATGTTTTATAGTATGTGGTCGTTCGGTTTTCTCATAGGCGTCTTTCAGTCTTTCTTTTGCAACCTCGATTAAATCAACCTTTTTCTTTTTAAACAGTAATGCATCATCATTTTTTTCAATACCTATAAAATTTCTACCTTCGAGAACGGCTGCTACTAGAAAACTACCACTTCCGAATGTATTATCAAGAACAATTTCACCAGGTTTCGTGAAAGTTCTAATAAAATACCTTCCCAGTTCAACGGGTTTTTGGGTTGGATGCCAAACTGGTCCTTCGCTTTCTGCGGTCTTAAAATATACAACATCGGAAGGATATCTGTAACCACTTTCACTTTTTACTTCAACAGGGTTAAAATCTCCATAACATCCTGAAAGTTGGTTTTTCCTTACTCCTTTTGTATAAGGTTCGCCGGGAACCATTTGAGGATTATACAAAGGTTGTTTTTTGTAAAACACGCAAACATCTTCGCATTTGCGTAAGGGTTGCCTTTTAGCATTTAAAAAATTTGTTGGTTTTGACTTAATCCAAGTAACTTTATATTTAAAGTGTTTTTCGTTACTTAGTATCAGCTTGGCCGTAAATACCCCCTGGGATGTTAAAACAATAGCTCCGTTATTTTTAATTATTCTTTCGTACTCTTTCCATAATAAATCTAGTGGAATTAAACTATCCCATTTGTTTTGTGTTGTACCATAAGGCAGGTCGCATAAAATCATGTCGATAGACCTGGCCGGAATGTTTTTCATTGCTTCCAGACAATCGCCTTCAATTAGTCTGTTAAGAAATGCTTCAATTGTCATCTTATATTGCCTCCTGTTAAAAACATACAGCCAATAATATTAATTAATTTCTACATGCATTCGAAAACTCCTCCAAAAATTACAAACAAAGGTTCGAGACTTTCTCCGATTGTAAAAAGATATCAGCCAGTTCGCAGACCCTAGCTTTTCCCCCAAACAACACAAAAAGCCCGATATT
>DUMX01000058.1 GCA_012839665.1 Gelria sp. | reverse complement strand
GTCTCTTCTATGTCTATTTCGGCCTCCTCCACATCTATATCAGCCTCTTCTGTGTTTATGGCGGCCTCCTCCATAAACTGGGTTTCATTTTTAATATCCACTTTCCAGCCAGTAAGTTTAGCCCAGTTTATGGAGGAGGCCGCCATAAACACAGAAGAGGCTGATATAGATGTGGAGGAGGCCGAAATAGACATAGAAGAGACCGACATAGATGTGGAGGAGGCCGAAATAGATGGCCAGGACTCGTAAAATACCTCAGCGTATGTGTGTGGGCTGCAGAGAAATGAAGAACAAAAAAGAACTATTAAGGATAGTACGCACTCCGGAGGGCAAGGTTGAAATTGACCAAACTGGCAAAAAACCTGGCCGTGGCGCTT
Source organism: Gelria sp. (assembly GCA_012839665.1). GTDB lineage: Bacteria > Bacillota > Syntrophomonadia > Syntrophomonadales > Syntrophomonadaceae > UBA4844. The sequence goes on along the minus strand of DUMX01000058.1, from coordinate 9,011 downwards.
ATATCTGTCCCCAGTTTGATTGCTTGCAGCAAGCCCTGAAAGCTAAAAACTTGCAAAAAGCGTTAGAACATGATATTCCTGATGAGGTTATAGAAAAACTAAAAAGCCAAATATAGGGTGTATTTCAACGATAATTCTTAATTTTAAATTCTTAATTCTAACAGGTGTGTGATGTATTGCAAAAGATTTATAGTATGATAGGTTTTGCTCAGAAGGCGGGGAAGGTGTCATCCGGAACTACGGCAGTAAAATCCAGTTTGCTCAGGCAGCAGGCTTATCTATTGATTATGAGCTGTGACATTTCCGAGAACACCAGGGAATCACTGGCTACCGTTTGTAAGAGGCAAAAAGTTCCTTGGGTAATTCTGGGAAGCAAATATGATCTCGGTACCTCAGTGGGAAAGGCTCACCGGGTTGCCGTTACTATAAATGAACCGGGAATGGCAAGTCATATTATTGAACTGATGAAGCCAAGGGGAGAAGGCTTAAATAGTACGGGGGTGGTTGAATGGCCAGAGTAAGAGTACATGAAATAGCTAAAGACCTGGGAATATCCAGTAAAGATATGGTGCAGGCATTATTGAGTATGGGTTTGGAAGTCAAAAATCACATGAGCACTCTGGAGGAGTCGCAGGCTAACTGGGTTAAGAAGCAAATGAGAGAAAAATCACCCGTTAAGGAAAAAAAGGCTGCAAAAAGGGAGAAAACAGGTGCTCCTGGCAATAAATCAACTGGGGTGAAAAGCCGTCAACAACCCCAGCCTGTTTCTAAGGTAGAACAGCCGGTTAAGGGTAAGCCTACCAGGGCAGCACGTCCGGCAGTAGCTGGTGAAAAAACATTAAAACAGAATAAACGGGTTGATGCTAAACGGCCTTCTTCACAACAAAGAGCGCCTCAGCAACGGCAAGAACAACCCAGGCGTGACAACAAAAGTTTGTCTACAGATAAGCGGAGTACAAAAGATAACCGCAGTGCGCAGCCGGCCAAATCGGCTAAACATGATAAAACTAAAGGAACTCGAAAAAAGGATTCTACCTATGTAAAAAGAGACTACAGTCGACCTACCAGAAAATCAAGACCTAAACGAAAAAAAGAAGAGGTTGTAGTTGAATTGCCGGAGCGTATCAGTGTAGAGGATAGTATTGCGGTAAGAGAATTGGCGGAAAAACTGCACAAAGCGCCAGCTGAAATCGTTAAAAAACTAATGGAATTAGGTGTTATGGCAGCTATAAATCAAAGCATTGATTTTGAGACTGCGGAAATTGTTGCCAGTTTGTATGACGTTAAAGTTGAACGAGCTATATCGGAAGAAGAAAAGTTACTGGAAGAAATACACGATGATGAAGCCAGTCTTGAGCCTCGTCCACCGGTGGTTACCGTTATGGGGCATGTTGACCATGGAAAAACATCTTTGCTGGATAGAATACGTAAAGCGGATGTGGTCTCAGGTGAAGCTGGTGGTATTACGCAGCACATAGGAGCATACCAGGTTACCGTAAATGACCGTCGAGTTACATTTATTGATACACCGGGTCATGAAGCCTTCACTGCTATGCGGGCGCGGGGAGCTAATTTAACTGATATTGTAGTACTGGTAGTAGCTGCTGATGATGGAGTTATGCCCCAAACCATTGAAGCTATTAACCACATCAAGGCTGCCGATGTCCCTTTTGTGGTAGCAGTTAATAAAATAGATAAGCCAGAAGCTAACCCGGAGCGGGTTATGCAGCAGCTTACTGAATACGGTATTGTTGCTGAAGAGTGGGGTGGCGATACAATATTCGTTCCCGTATCAGCTAAACGGGGCGACGGTATTGATACCTTACTGGAAATGATTCTTCTGGTAGCGGAAATGCATGAAATCAAAGCTAACCCCAACCGCTCAGCGGAAGGTGTAGTTATAGAAGGACAGCTAGACCGGGGACGGGGACCTGTAGGAACCGTCCTGGTCCTGAAGGGAACTCTAAAAATTGGAGAATGTTTGATTAGCGGTAGTAACTTCTGTAAGGTTAGAGCTATGACTAACCATAAGGGTCAAAGAGTGGAACAGGCAATTCCTTCTATGCCGGTTGAGATTACCGGGTGGTCAGAAGTGCCTGAAGCTGGAGGTAGAGTCCTGGCCCGCGAAGAAAAAGTAGCCAAGGAAGTTATAAACCTGCGCTTAAGTGAAAAGAAAATAGAAGAACAAAAACAAAGCAGTAGGGTTTCTTTGGATGAATTTTTTAAACAGATGCAGGACGCTGATGTTAAGGAATTAAATCTAATTATAAAAGGGGACGTACAAGGGTCTATTGAAGCATTAAGCCAGTCCTTACTGCGGTTAGCTACTGATGAGGTTAAATTAAACGTAATTCACTCTGCGGTTGGCGCTATTAGTGAAACTGATGTTATGCTGGCGTCAGCTTCCCAGGCTATAATAATAGGATTTAACGTTCGTCCTGACGTAAAAGCCAGAAAATACGCTGAAGATGAGGGTATTGATGTTCGTCTTTACCGCGTTATTTATGAAGCCATCGAGGATGTAAAAAAAGCTATGGCAGGACTACTTGAGCCCGAATACCGTGAAAAGTATTTAGGTCGGGCTGAAGTAAAGGCTACCTTTAAAGTACCCCATGTCGGCATGGTAGCTGGTTCCTATGTTATTGATGGCAAAATTCAAAGAAATGCCAATATGCGGGTTTTACGGGATGGTGTAATTGTTTATGAAGGTAGACTAGCTTCACTGAAGCGTTTCAAGGATGATGTCCGGGAAGTATTGGAAAACTACGAATGTGGTATTGGCATTCAGGATTTTAACGATATAAAAGAGGGCGATATAATTGAAGCCTATACCCTGGAAGAAATACCCCGGGAGTTATAATTAACATCTAGCCAAGGGGGTAGAAGTATGAGCAGACGCAGGCAAGACAGGATGTCCATTGAAATACAAAAAATTATATCTCGGATAATTCAAGAGGAAATAAAAGACCCGCGCATTGATTTTACTATAGTATCAATTATCAGGGTTGATTTAAGTAGGGATTTGGGTCATGCCCGCGTTTATATAAGCGTGCTGGGAGATAACGAAAAGCAGGAAGAAACCATGCAAGCCTTACAGAAGGCCAAAGGTTATATAAGAACAGAGCTGGTTCGAGATTTACGGGTTAAACATGCACCCGAATTGGAATTTCGCTTGGATCGCTCTATAGAACATGGCATTCGTATTGCCTCTTTATTAGATGAATTAAAAGAAGAACATAAAGGGGAAAAGTGATGCATGAATAATATCACCGAGATAGCTGAACAACTTCATATCTCTGATAACTTCATTATCATAGGACATGCCATTCCCGATGGTGATTGTATAGGTTCCATGCTGGGTCTTTATTGGGGGCTTAAGGCTAAGGGAAAAGAGGTCAGGATGTTTTTAAGTGGGGCTGTACCGTCTATATATTACTATTTGGCAGGTTGGGAGGAAATTAGACCTGAAGATGAATTGATTCCCGGCCCGAAAAAAATTATTATGGTGGATTGTGCTGATCGGGAACGCATGGGTGATAAAATGTTGCAACAGATAAAGGATAGACCTATTTTTATTAATATTGATCACCACCCGCAAGATAAGCCCTATGCTTCTTATAATTATGTTAATCCGGAGGCGGCTGCTACCGGGGAAATTATTTTTGATTTGTTGCCGACTATGGCAGTGGATATAACACCGGAAATAGCCGATTGCCTTTATGCTGCCATCGTTATGGATACGGGCAGGTTTATGAATAATAACACTACTCCCACAACTATGCGGATAGCCGCCGAGTTGATCGAATTGGGGGCTGACATTGACCAGGCCCGGGTCAATTTGTTTGAGTCTAAATCTCGTCTAGAAGTACTATTATTAGGCCAAGCTTTAAAGCATTTAGAGTTTAGTGAGGACGGCCGGATTGCCTGGATGAGCCTGCCTTATGAGGATGTAAAAGCGATTAATGCCCTGGATTTTCACCCTGAAGGTATAATTAACTATACTCGTATGATTGCCGGGGTGGAAGTTGGCCTGCTCTTTCGCGAAATCGAACCGGGGGTAGTTAAAATTGGCTTTCGCTCCAAGGGGCAAACCAATGTAGCAGCTATTGCCCGGGCCTTTAACGGAGGTGGTCACCGTCAGGCGGCTGGTGGTAGACAAGAGGGCAGGTTGGAAGAAGTCAGGGAGCAGGTAATCAATAAGGTCAAGGACGTGATTTCTTAATTTGCATGGTTTTTTGAATATTAACAAGCCTGAGGGAATGACCTCTTACGATGTAATTAGGAAAATAAAACCATTATTGCCGCGCAAGACCAAAATTGGTCACCTGGGTACCTTGGACCCTATGGCGAGTGGAGTTTTACCGCTTGCGTTGGGGAATGCCACTCGGATTATTCCATTTATAAAAGATGAAAACAAAACTTATCTGGCTACTATGGTTCTGGGAGCAGTTTCAGATACCCTGGATGCCTGGGGGGAAATTAGTTACACCGACCAAACTAGATTTCAGGTAGAAGATTTAAGAGATATTCTTAAAGAATTTACCGGGAACATTAAACAGCTTCCGCCTATGTACTCTGCAGTTCACCATCAGGGGCAACGTTTATACGAATTAGCCCGGCAAGGCATAACCGTAAACCGGGAAGAAAGAGATGTAGTAGTATATGCTATTGAATTGCTGGATATTGACAACAAGCGAGATTTGCCAGCTGTTAAAATTAGGGTAGATTGTTCCAAAGGCACGTATGTCAGAACACTATGTCATGATATTGGCCAGAGATTAGGAACTGGTGCCTTGCTATCAAGCTTGATACGGACTTGCTCCGGGAATTTTACGATTGCAGAAAGCTACCCACTGGAGGAGATTTTACATACAACCGATATTGAAGGGTATCTCCTGAGCATAGATTATCCTATTGCGATAATGCCAGCGTTTTATATCAAATCTCCGGAAGAAATAAAGGCTATATTAAATGGGAGAACAATTAAAACCAATACCCAACTACCGGATGGAATAATCCGGGTTTATGGTAATTATAGTGACGGGGATAAACTGCTGGCTCTTGCCCAATATACCAGTACTAATAAGCAAAATTTAATTAAACCGGAAAGGGTTTTCAAATAATATACATAAAATAAGGAGTTCAACTAATGCAGATATTAAGGGAACTTGAAAACTTTAAGCCCGAGGCAGGACGACCTATTTATTTGGCGCTTGGTAATTTTGATGGGCTTCATAAGGGTCATCAGAAACTAATAAAAGAAGCAGTTGCTGCGGCCAGGAACGATAATGGAATTGCGGCAGCTTTCGTGTTTGAGCCTCATCCCATCCAAGTATTATTTCCGGAACGTGCTCCTAAACTATTAGTAACAGCCCAACAGAAGGCAGAACTTATGAAAAAATTGGGCCTGGACCTCTTAATTTATAATAGTTTTACCCTGGCTATTTCCAAATGGTCACCGGAAGAATTTGTACAGAATATTCTTATTGATAAGCTTAAGATAAAGCAGGCCTTTGTGGGATTTAACCATACCTTTGGCCACAAGGGTGCTGGTACTCCGGAAATACTGCGGGAATTAGGCGCCAGATATGGGTTTGGGGTTAAGGTTATACCGCCGGTAGAAGTTAACGGTAAGGTAGTATCAAGTAGTCTAATTCGTAATATGCTTGATGCCGGGGATATAAAACAGGCTCGGGTTATGTTGGGATATGACCCTATGTTGGAAGGGCGGGTTATTGAAGGAGAACATAGGGGTAAAACTATTGGTTTTCCTACTGCTAACCTGGCTATAAGCAGTGACTTAAATGTACCAGCGAAGGGTGTTTATGCCGCTCGTGCCCAGATTGGAGAGCACGTTTTTCAGGCTGTAATTAATATTGGCAGCAAACCTACCTTTCATGCGGAATATCCTATTTCTGTTGAAGCTCATATAATTGATTTCCATGATGATATATATGGTGAAAAAGTGCGTTTATATTTTATAGATAAGATTAGGGATGAACGCCGGTTTAACAATGTAGAGGAATTAGTTGCACAGATAAGCCGGGATAGGGATAAAGCAAAACAGCTAGCTATCGGTCACCAGTAAGTTTACTTTTATTTTGAGCTATGCTACAATTTACCTGGGTTATTTTGAGTTTTACTGGTATAAAAATTCGGTTACTTGGTAGAATATACAAAAAGCGGTTCGCTGATCTTTTTAGGGGATCAGGTAAAAATAGGGGAGCGGCAGTTAAAACCTGCTTAATTTAATAAATTTAATTATCGGCAGGATAAAATAATCCTGTCCTGAACCATTGGCTCAGGTTAGCGATTCACCGACGCTGGTCTTGGTCAACGGCGATTAATTAAGGAGGAGGTGAGAGCATGGCACTAACGCCGGAAAGAAAGGAAGAGCTAATTAAGACCTTCCAGATACACGAGAATGATACTGGTTCACCTGAAGTTCAGATAGCTATTCTAACTGAAAGAATCAATTATCTTAATGAGCATCTCAAGGCTAACACCAGAGACCATCATTCCCGCCGGGGACTCTTGAAAATGGTTGGCCAACGTCGCTCTCTTTTAGATTATCTAAAAGAAAAAGACTTTGACCGTTATCGTAATATTCTTACTCGACTTGGATTGAGGAGATAAAGGAGCGGGATAGCCGCTCTTTTATCTTTATCATAAATTATATTGAAAGGAGGAGATGGATATAATCCGCAAATATCAAATGGAAATAGCTGGTCGTCCATTAATTGTTGAAATGGGGCAATTAGCCAAGCAGGCTAATGGAGCAGCTTTGGTCAGATATGGTGACACCGTTATCCTGGTTACGGCCACTGCTTCCAAGAAACCTCGCGAGGGAATTGACTTCTTTCCGCTGACCGTTGATTATGAAGAAAAACAATATGCAGTAGGGAAAATACCCGGTGGTTTCATCAAAAGGGAAGGACGAGCTACTGAACTAGCCACTCTTTCTGCCCGTCAGATTGATAGGCCTATCCGTCCGTTATTTCCCAAAGGATTTAAAAACGATGTCCACGTGGTTGCTACAGTACTATCAGTAGAACCAGATTCTCCGGCTGATGTTACTGCTACCATTGGTGCTTCTCTGGCTTTAGGAGTTTCGGACATACCGTTTGCCGGACCTATAGGAGCAGTTGTTGTTGGTATGGTGGATGGAGAGCTTATTATTAATCCTACTTTGGAGCAGTCTGAACGTTCTGATATGTACGTGGTAGTTGCCGGGACTAAAGAAGCCATTATGATGGTAGAAGGTTACGCGAACCAGGTGCCGGAAGAGACAATGTTGGAGGCCTTTTTCTTCGCCCATGAAGAAATCAAGCGGATAGTAGAATTCCAGGAACCAATTATTGCTGAATTAGGGCAGGCCAAAATTGAGGTACCTGAAGTAGAAATTGATGCCGAAATGGCTGATGCAGTACGTGAATATGCTCTTCCTCGCCTGGAAGAAGCAGTTAAGAATCCGGATAAAAAATCCCGGGAAGCCCAGATGGACATGGTTAATGATGAAATCATAGCCCACTTCCTGGAGATTTACCCGGAAGAGGAAGAAAATATTAAGTCACTGGTTGACAAGCTTCTCAAAGAAGTAGTTAGAAACATGATTATAGAGCAGGGTGATAGGGTTGATGGGCGTAAGCTAGATGAAATCAGGCAAGTTACCTGTGAAGTAGATGTACTACCCAGGCCCCATGGTTCAGGTTTATTTACTCGGGGACAAACCCAGGTTCTATCGGTTACTACCCTGGGGGCGGCCAGTGAAGAGCAAATACTGGATGGTTTGGGTAATGCAGACCGCAAAAGGTATATTCACCATTATAATTTTCCCCCATATAGTACTGGCGAGGTTAAACCTATACGGGGACCGGGAAGAAGAGAAATTGGCCACGGAGCTCTGGCTGAAAGAGCTTTATGGGCAGTACTTCCGTCTGAAGAAGATTTCCCTTATACCGTTCGGATAGTTTCTGAAGTATTGGAATCTAATGGCTCCAGTTCTATGGGCAGTGTTTGCGGTAGCACTTTATCCTTGATGCATGCTGGTGTTCCCATCAAAGCTCCAGTAGCGGGAATAGCTATGGGTCTGGTTAAAGACGGGGATAGCTTTGCCATATTAAGCGATATCCAAGGAATTGAGGATGCTTTAGGGGACATGGACTTCAAGCTGGCTGGTACTGAAAAAGGGGTAACAGCAGTTCAGATGGACATTAAGATAGGTGGCGTAAATAAGGATATTATGAAGGCTGCCCTTAAACAAGCACGCACAGGCCGTATGTTTATTATGGGTAAAATGCTGGAAGCTATTGACAAGCCTAACTCTGAACTCTCACCTTATGCCCCCCGTCTTATTAAAATGCAAATTCATCCCGATAAAATTCGGGAAGTCATTGGACCTGGTGGCAAGACTATTCATAAGATTGTAGATGAAACTGGTTGTAAGATAGATATCGAGGATGACGGTAGTTTATTTATCATGGCTGTTGATGAGCAAGCCGCTGAAAAAGCCAGGGGTTTAGTTGAAGCTATTGTAGAGGATGTAGAAGTAGGCAAGACTTACATGGGAACAGTCAAACGTATAATGGATTTCGGTGCTTTTGTTGAAATTATTCCTGGAGTATTAGGTACCCAGGGTAAGGAAGGTTTAGTTCATATATCCCAGTTAGCTGAGGAAAGAGTTAATAAGGTGCGGGATGTCGTAAATGAAGGTGATGAAATTTTAGTCAAGGTAACCGAAATAGACCGGCAGGGTAGGGTAAATCTATCCCGCAAAGCGGTGTTAAGGAGTACAGTAAAATCTAAATCTAAATCCAAATGATAAATAGTTGAATGAAATATTAAATTTCCAAGTAAACCGAGTTGCCTCGGTTTATTTGCATTTTCTGGGGCTAATAAGAAAGACGGGGATTAGACACTGAAGGACACTGATTTCTTATGATTAACACTGATTTTTTTAATTTTTAAGGATAGCGAAGGCTCCCGTGTACCCGCCAGGGTGAAGCCTCCGG
>DUMX01000057.1 GCA_012839665.1 Gelria sp. | reverse complement strand
GGTGAACCCGGGATTTTCTTGATTGGGTGAGTGAGAAAGAAAGAGATTTATATTCCAGTGAAGAATTATTAGGAAATGTATGTTCTCCAAGAAAAGGATTGGATACGGGTGAAAACGAGCATTTTATAAGATTGTGGCATGAGATATCATTTTGTAACGTCTGTATTGATAATAATGACCATAGTAGAAAATGGTTTCCCTACAATAAAGGTGGCGATTTTCGGAGATGGTACGGTAATAGAGAGTATCTAATAAATTGGTTGCATGATGGTCGTGACATTAAAGCACGACTGAATTGGAAAACAAAAAAACCGACTATTAGAAATGCTGACTTTTATTATCAGGAAGGTTATTCATGGACAACTGTTTCCTCTGGTGGGTTTTCGGCACGATATTCTCCAAGAGGGGCATTATTTGACAACGGAGGTTGTACTCTTTTTGCAGATGAAAGATTAGCGGTTTTCGGCGGTTTTATTAATTCGAAAGTTATGAGTAGGTTCCTTGAATTTTTATCTCCGACTTTAAACTTTCAACCAGGTGACATAAGTAAAGCTCTTTTTCCAAAGGTATTTATGGATTTACCATGTAACTCGGAGGGTTGTGTAGAAATATCTAAATCCGACTGGGACTCCTATGAAACATCCTGGGACTTTACTGAACTCCCCTTATTAAAAGCAGAGTACCATGAACCAACTATCCGGGAAACCTATCAACGTCTCCGCGTTCATTGGCGGGAAATGACCCGGGGAATGCAGTGTTTGGAAGAGGAGAATAACCGCATCTTCATCGAAGCCTACGGCTTGCAGGATGAATTGACCCCGGAGGTACCCTTATCCGAGATAACCCTGACCTGCAACCCCTATTATCGCTACGGTGGTGATAAAAGCGAAGAAGAACTGGAAGAGCGTTTGCTGTTGGATACCATCAAGGAATACATTTCCTATGCCGTTGGCTGCATGTTTGGACGCTACTCCCTGGATAAGAAGGGATTGGTCTTTGCTGGAGGCGATTTTGACCCTTCCTTATATAAAACCTTTCCGGCGGATGAGAATAATATTATCCCCATACTGGCGGATGATTACTTCAGTGACGACATTGTCACCCGCTTTATTGACTTTGTCCGCATTACTTTCGGTCAAACTACCCTGGAAGAAAACCTGGAGTTCATTGCCAACACTCTGGGGCGAAGAGCGAAAGAAACTGCCCGCGACACTATACGCCGCTATTTCCTCAACGATTTTTATAAAGACCATGTCCAGACCTATAAAAAGCGCCCCGTCTACTGGCTGTTTACCTCCTCCGGCAGGGGGAAGGCTTTCAATGCGTTAGTTTACCTGCACCGCTATCAGCCCGACACGGTTGCCATTCTGCGCACTGACTACCTGCATCGCCTGCAGGACGCTCTGGAGGTAGAGAAACAGCATTTACAGCGGATAATAAATGACGAAGCCGGGAGCCGCTCCGCCCGCAAGGCCGCTAAAGAACTTACCCGGCTGGACAAACAAATCCTGGAACTGAAAAAATACGAAGAACTCGTCCACCACTACGCCGATATGCGCATCCCCCTCGACCTCGATGACGGCGTCAAAGTCAATTACGCTAAACTGGACGAACTGTTAGCTAAGATCTAAAGAAATTGCGATTATTGATATCAATATATAAATAACTTATACTTTAATAAACTATGATAGGGAGCGTATTATGCGAGTTTATCTTGATAACTGCAGCTTTAATCGCCCTTTTGATGATCAGACGCAGATAAAGATAAGGCTGGAAACAGAAGCAAAGCTGTATATTCAAAAGGAAATCTTAAATGGTAGATTTGAACTAGTATGGTCTTACATACTCGATTTTGAAAATGCTGAAAATCCTTATGAACAAAGAAGAGATAGTATCTTAAATTGGAAAGATATAGCGATCCTGGATTGTGAGGAAGATGAAGAGATTATATCACTGGCACAGGAACTGGCATCAATGGGGTTGAAAGCCAAGGACTCGTTGCATATTGCTTGTGCAGTGAAAGGAAAGTGCCAATATTTTATTACTACAGATAATAAAATACTTAATAAGCATCTTGATTTTATAAATATTATTAATCCCGTTGATTTTATTAGGATTTTGGAGGGTGATTTTGATGAAAACGGATAGCTTGATCAGAAGTGAAGGAATGAAAATTTTAGTAGAGCATCTTGGTAAGGTGGAGGCGGAAAGGTTTATAGCCCTTATCATGAGAGAACCATTTGATTATACAAAGTGGCAGGAGAATCTCTGGCCAGACAAAACGGTAAAAGAGGTCAGCGAAGCTGCCATGAACTATAGAAAGCACTCTTCAGTTTAATTCGCATAAAGGTTTTACAGCTTGTTTATAACTATATTCTTCTAGCCAATGAATAGTCCACCGATGATATATTATCGGTGGACAAAGTTTATTAAGCCGTCGAAACGGAGGAAAAGATGGAACGGGAACAGATTGAGCAGAGTTTGAATAAAAAATTTGAGGAAGCCTTAAGGCCGGGCGAAAAACGAAAGATTGTCTTCTGGTACGATACCGAGGGACAGTTTACTGATTTAATTAATGAACTGCATTTGGAACCGGTAAAAGTACACCAGCTTACCGAGCATAACTATTTTTATACCAAATACCTGTTGGAAGTAAAAGATACTGCATCTAATTATTTAATATATGCCAATCACCGACCCGCCCGCGATGAGGATAACTGGTTGATTGACACCCTTCTTTATTCCTATGAGTTTTACGCTGATAGACTCGTACTCCAGATGGAAGAGCTGGGTATTCCCATGTCTTTGAGGCCACAGGTAAAGCGCTATGAGAAATTCTTCAAGAATGCTGAACGCCGTAAAAGGCTGGCAAGTTACAAGGAATGGAGCTATGCCCCGGCAGGGAGTTCCCCTCGCAATGTCGACTATAATGAGACCACCCTGGAAATTGCCATGATGTCCGTTTTATGCGGGCTAAAATATGCGGATCAACAGCAGGTCTATAAAAAGGTGTTGGGTAGCAGTATAAAAGAAGAAAATAACCCCCTGTCCGATATCAGCCGTTTTATGGACGAAGAGGTTTTCTGGAAACATGCCTCCAAATATTTTGGCTACACTCGCCAGGAACACTCCCTATCGAAACTGGCGGCCCATATCTTAATTAATAGCCTGCGGCGGACCCTTGACGATAAATACCTCCAGCCGTTTAAAGAATATTTGGCTGATTACGGTAAGGGAAACTGCATTTATTTTGTTGACCACTGGATGAATAACCAGAAGGATAACGATAAGTATGAAGCTCTATCCGCTGCTGTAGATAAAACCATGGGTATTGCGGAGCGGATAGATAGTGTTCCTATAGAGGAACTGAAGGAATGTGATGGTTTCGAGTCTTTTGACCAAAAGATCCTCCGTTACATTCGGGAATCCATTAGTAATCAGGTGGAAAACTATGAGTTTTGCCTTAACCTTATTAAAGCCCGGCGTACCAAACACTGGTACTATAAATACGAAAGCATTTATGAATCCTTGTACCACCTGTTAAAAATACTGGATTTGAAGAAAACGTTGGCACCGATTCCCATGATAGGCCCGAAAGAAATATGGGAAAATTATGCCCGGCATTATTTTCTGGTAGATTATCATTACCGTAATTTCTATTGCCATTATGATCGCAGCCCGGTGGAATTCTTAAAGAACATACGGGCATTGGTGGAAAATATTTATAGCAACTGGTTTTTGCAGGAACTGGGTATTGCCTGGTCGCAGGCTCTGGAAAGCAGTCCCCGGATCTGGCAGGTGGAGGGAGTCGTCCGGCAGCAGCATTTCTATCAACATGAAATAGAACCAATCATTAATGCTGGTGACCGTTGTTTTGTAGTTATTTCCGATGCTTTGCGCTATGAAGCTGCTATGGATATTGCCATTCGTTTGAACCAGGAAACGGTAGCAACCGTAAACCTGGATACTATGCTGGGGGTTTTGCCATCAACCACACCTTACGGCATGGCAGCTCTCCTGCCTCATCAGCAGCTAAGCCTGAATGAGAAACAACGTGTATTAGCCGACAGCAGGAAAACTGATAGCTTGCAAGAACGAGAACAGGTTTTGCAGCATCAAGTACCAGATGCTGTTGCTGTGCATTATCAGACTTTGATTGATATGAACAAAGGAGCCCGGCGGGAATTGGTGAAAGGGAAAAAGCTGGTTTATATTTACCATGATAGTATTGACGTTACCGGACATGCGGCAGAAGTCAAGGTGTTTGATGCGGTTGGGCAGAGCCTGGAGGAAATATACCGGTTAATCCGTTTGATTCGGGATGATTTGGGTGGCATAAATATTTTTGTGACTGCCGACCATGGCTTTCTTTATCGACGAGACCCATTGCCTGAAACCGATAAAATGAAAAAGGAAATGGTAGCAGCTTTTGAAGAGAAAAGGCGCTATTTACTCAGTTATGAGGAAGTGGAAAACGATGCTTTGATGCTGTTTAAACCTGATTATATTAGCTCTGATGTTGGCGCTTTATGTGTTTATGTACCCCGCTCGGCTATTCGTTTCAAGGTACAGGGGCCAGGGGCTAACTTCGTTCACGGCGGCGCCACCTTACAGGAGGTAATGGTGCCTTTAATCAAATACAAGGCTTTACGGGGCTCCAATCGCCAGAAGAAAGAGAAAAACAAGGTCAAACTTAAACTGATAAACGAATCGCGTAAAATCAGTAACACCCTGTTTAGCCTGGAATTTTTCCAGACTGAAAAAGTAGATGAAGGACGTTTGCCCCGAACGGTTGAAGTTTACCTGGAAGATGAAAACGGCAAAATAATTTCCAATCGGGAGATGATTATTGCGGATAAGTGTTCTGACAAACCAGCCGAACGCAGTCACAGAGTAAGAATGACTTTAAAATCCGGGCCCTATGATAAACAAAAGGATTATTTCTTAATGGTCAGGGATGTAGATACGGAATTAATCGAGGGGAAAATTCCTTTTAAAATCAACATAGCATTTAGCTCTGATTTTGATTTTTAAGAGCTTCTTACTACATAAAGCGAGGCGAAGATAATGGAAACGACCAATTTGGATACCAAACTGAATCAGTATTTTGCCGGTCGGGTAGTACGCAAAGACCTGACCGGAATGATTAAGCAGGGAGCCAATGTTCCTACCTATGTATTGGAATATCTCCTGGGGATGTACTGTGCTACCGATGATGAAGATGCTATCCAAGATGGCGTGGAACGAGTTAAAAAAATCCTGTCTGATAACTTCGTACGTCCTGATGAAGCGGAAAAGGTAAAATCGCGTATCAAAGAACTGGGACAGTATACGGTAATTGATAAATTAACCGTAAAACTTAACGAAAAGCGTGACATCTATGAAGCCGATTTTTCCAACCTGGGTATCAAAGGAGTTGTGGTCAACCCCGAGTATGTAAAAAAGTACGATAAGCTTTTGGTAGGTGGAATCTGGGCGATCCTTAAAATGGAGTATTTCTATGATGAGGAAAGCCGACACCATAATCCCTTTAGTATTGCGAGCCTGAAACCTATTCAGATGCCCAACATGGATTTAAACGAGATAATGGCAGGACGCAAACAATTTACCAAAGACGAATGGATAGATGTATTAATTCGCTCAACCGGCCTGGAGCCGACTCAGTTAGAACCGACAGTAAGATGGCATATGCTATTGCGACTGGTACCATTTGTGGAAAACAATTATAACCTATGTGAATTAGGGCCACGGGGGACTGGTAAATCACATATTTATAAGGAAATCTCCCCGAACTCTATTCTGGTTTCCGGTGGACAGACTACAGTTGCCAATCTATTTTACAATATGTCTACGCGGTCAATTGGATTAGTGGGGTTGTGGGACTGCGTAGCCTTTGACGAAGTGGCCGGGATTCATTTCAAGGATAAAGACGGCATCCAAATCATGAAGGATTACATGGCTTCGGGCTCTTTTGCCCGCGGCAAAGAAGAGAAAAATGCCAATGCCTCTATGGTCTTTGTTGGCAATATCAATGAGAGCCTGGATTTCTTATTAAAAACCTCCCATCTATTTGCTCCCTTTCCGGAAGGAATGGCCAATGACAGTGCCTTTTTTGACCGTATGCACTATTATCTGCCTGGTTGGGAGATTCCTAAAATGCGTCCTGAGCTGATTACCCATAATTACGGATTTATTGTGGATTATTTGGCCGAGTATTTGCGCGAGATGAGAAAGCACAGTTTTGGTGATGTCGCTGAGCGTTATTTCAAACTGGGAAAAGACCTTAACCAGCGTGATGTTATCGCCGTTCGCAAGACTGTATCCGGGATGCTGAAACTCCTTTACCCCCATGGGGAATATACCCGTAATGATGTAGCCGAAGTCCTGGAATATGCTATGGTAGGTCGCCGCCGGGTGAAAGAACAGCTCAAAAAAATTGGAGGCATGGAATTTTATGATGTGCATTTCTCCTATATTGACCGCGAAACCCTGGAGGAAGAATTCGTTTCTGTTCCCGAGCAGGGAGGGGGCAAGTTAATTCCTGAAGGGCTGGGTAAACCTGGTCATGTTTATTTAGTGGGGAAGGGTGACTCTGGCATGATTGGGGTCTTCAAACTGGAGAATCAGGCTGTATCCGGAACTGGTAAATTTGAACGTACCGGCCTGGGTTCTCGTAAAGAGGTAAAAGAAAGCATTGATACAGCTTTTCGCTATTTTACTGCTAACTGTAAAAGCGTCAGCAGTGGTATCACCACCAAAAACAAAGATTACTTCATGCATGCCACTGACCTGCAGGGGATTGGCATGAGTGCAGAATTAGCCCTGGCCGAGTTTATCGGCTTGTGTTCTTCCGCTTTGGATAGGCCAGTACAGGAAAGCCTGGTTGTATTAGGCAATATTACCGTTTCTGGCACCATCGAAAAAATCTCCGATTTCGCCAATGTGCTGCAGGTGTGTGTAGATGCTGGTGCCAAAAGAGTGCTAATACCAGCAGCATCAGTCGTAGATTTACAGACCGTACCACCGGAACTGCTGATTAAAATACAACCGATTTTCTATTCAGATCCGATTGATGCGGTATTTAAGGCGTTAGGGGCGGTGTAGGGGCCTAACAGAAAAGCAGTTTTTTTGAATGCATACCCCCTTTCCAATGTCTAAAAATATAGTAGTATTATGCTAATACACTAATAAATCTGCAATTACAAGGGGAAAACTTCAGGTAAGATTATCATTATGAAGCAAAAGGCACTGTAATATCTTAATTTGAGGTCCCTATTTAGACTTGTATAGTTGGGAAGGTTCATTTCAGCATAATGGAGGTAAAAAGTATGTATTTAAAATTAGTGGCCTTTTTTAACTCATTGGACCGCTCCTTTTTTGTAGACAATAAATATAAAAAACATGCCCATCAAGATAGACCCTTGCCCATCGGATATGAACAAACAATTTCACAACCCAGCCTGGTTTTAGAAATGACCGACCGGTTAGCCCTTGATAAAAACTGTCGGGTGTTGGAGATTGGGACCGGTTCCGGTTACCAGACCGCATTACTGGCCGAGTTTGCCGGGGAGGTTTATACTGTCGAAAGGATAAAAGAGCTGGCCGAAAGTGCCCGCGAAAAGCTGGAAAAGCTGGGATATAAGAATATCCACTATCGAGTTGGCGATGGCAGCGCAGGTTGGGCAGAACATGCTCCCTATGACAGGATAATTGTCACTGCCGCCGCCGGAAAAATTCCGGAGGAATTGGTCAATCAACTGGGGGCAGGCGGAATCATGATTATTCCAGTGGGTCCCCGGGGTCTGCAACAGTTAAAATTAATCACCCGGGATTTAGAAGGTGAAATACATAGTAAGTCTATCGGGGATGTTGCTTTCGTTGAGATGAAAGGTAAATATGGCTGGACAAAGTGATGAATATGCGGCTTAAAAAGGCCGGGATATTATGCCTGTTACCGGACGTTTATCTGATCCCCTCGATTGATTCTGATTCGCTTTAATTCATAAATATTTTGATTAACCGAGGCTTCTCCATATTTCGTCGTTACGGCTATCTTGTATTCACATTGGGCCAGATAATTTATAGTTTTCTTATTATAAAGGCCGTAGGGGTAACAAAAGGAATAAACGGTATCATCAATGATGTTTTCCAGCAGCTTTTTGGACTGGTTTAATTCTTCTTTTAAATCTGCATATCTTAGATCACAATGAGTATGGGAGTGGGAGGCAATTTCCATTCCATTTTTATGCATTTCCCGGACCATACTTTCATTTACATATCCGGGATGATTAAATTTGTCAGTAATTATAAAAAAGGTTGCCACCATATCTCTTTTCATTAACTCCGGCATTACAAAGTCATACATGCTTCTATAGCCATCGTCAAAGGTTAAAACTATCGGATTAGCTGGTAAATTTTTGCCATATTCCCAATGGTGGTATAAATCCTGCAGAGTAATTGTGTTATAGCCGTTCTTTTTTAATATATCCAAATGCTGTTGGAAAATTGCCGGCTCAACATACAAATACTGTGTATTCTCGGTAGCATACTTCGGTAGCGGGGCTACTTCGTGGTACATCAATATTTTTATATTCTTGACTTTATCTACAGGTGTGGGGGAGACTGCTGACTTCTCCATCATAATCTGCTTTATTTCCTCCACAGTCTGCCCCCGGGTAAAGATAAATGCTATTTTGGCGTTCCCTTCCCATTTAACCGCAGCCCCCATAAATTCGCTGATAAATCGCAGAGGGACCATAGTGCGCTCACCCATAACCACAGCCTTAGTATCCATTACCCGGGTTTTCTCATTGACTGTAACTTCTTTTTTGCCGATAGTTAACAAAATGTCACTATCAGGAAGGGTAAGGTGATTTTTATTTTCCACCTTAACCTGTCTGGTTTCCGTCAACCAGTTTACCTTGGCTCCCAGTTCTTGAGCGGGAAACCTGATAGGTACCAGAATTCGACCATTACTATCAATAACGGGCTGCTGGTCGGTAAAAACGATCATCTTGCCATCTACACAGACCCGGGCACCTGCTGCATAAGCCGTCCGGTCTGTCTCTGTCCCTGACTCCAGCATAAACATAACCAGAACCATACAAAAAATTATTCCCCAAACCCACTTTATAACGCTGCTATGTTTGTTAAGCATAATCCCATGTCCCTTCTTTGAAGTCGGAGTGCAAATTGCTTTGATAACGCTCATCTGGTAATATATAGAATAAATTATTTCATCTAGAAAAGCGAGGACATATTTTGTGAACAAACAAATGATTAAGCGGATTAACGAACTGGCTAAGAAAAAGAAAGAACAGGGTTTGACCCCGGAAGAATTACAGGAGCAAAGGGAGCTTTATGCTGTGTATTTGCATAATATCCGGGAACAGGTAAAGATGCAATTGGAGACCAGGGTGAACCCCGGGCAATTTACAGGATGTGATGGTTGCGGTGACCACCATCATCACCATGGCAAATGCCAGCATTAAACATTAATAGTTTTCTCCCCGTAAGTAAAAGCTTACGGGTTTTTTTATTTTTAAGGCTTGACAAGAGAAAAGGGTAGCATTAATATAATAGTGTACTAGGTTACTAGTGCACTAGAGGAGGTGGCCGGATGTGGAGTTTAATACTTCCCAGCCCATTTATAAACAGATAATTGATGATTTTAAGAAAAAGCTCATCCGCGGGGAATTAGAAGAAGGGGACAAGATGCCTTCGCAGCGGGAATATGCTGAACAGGTCAGGGTTAACCCTAATACCGTGCAGCGGGCTTATCGGGAAATGGAGAGTATGAATATGGTAGAAACATTAAGGGGCCAGGGAACCTTTGTCAGTATTTCCGCTGACCGACTGGAGGAGATTAAGATGGAAATGGCAGTAAACCTGGTTGACTATTTTATCAGCGAAATGGAGTCCCTGGGATACAGTCGGGAGGATATGTTTAAAATACTTGAGCAAGAACTAACTCGAAAGGAAGGGGGTTGCCGGTAATGATAGAGTTTAAAAACGTAAGCAAAAGCTTTGGCAGCACTGTAGCCTTAAATGATATCAGCCTTGTATTTCCACGGGGGAAAATAATTGGTCTATTTGGCCCTAATGGTGCCGGTAAATCGACCAGTATTAAGCTCATTATGGGGCTTAACCGCCCTGACCGGGGTGAGGTCCGGGTAGACGGAGAAAGCCCCAAAAACAAGAAACAGGATATGGCTTACCTGCCTGAAATTGACCATCTCTATCCCTGGATGAATATTGCCCAGGCCGCCGATTTCACCCGCACCTTTTATGCTGACTGGGATGAGGCCAAATACCAGGAATTAATTAAATTTCTGAACCTGCAGGAGGACATGAAGATTGCCAGGATTTCTAAAGGCCAGCGGGCTAAAACTAAACTGCTTTTAACCGTTTCCCGGCGGGCACCTTACCTGTTGATGGATGAACCCTTGTCTGGAATTGATATTCTAACCCGGGAAGAGATTATTAACACTCTGATCAGGGATTATCGGGAAGGGGAGCAGACCATAATTATTTCCACCCATGAGATTGCTGAGGTGGAAAGCCTGGTAGATGAGGTGATTTTCCTGGACCGGGGGAAAGTTAAGCTTAGTGGCAATGCCGAGGACCTACGGGTGGAAAGAAATATGTCCCTGGTAGAACTGATGAAGGAGGCGTTTAGAAATGCAGACTAGCAGCCTGAAGAAATTTTTTAAGCTCTATAGCAAAGAAATGCGGGAACTGCGCCCGGAAATTTTAGTAGTAATAATAGCAACTCTGGTGCTTGACCTGTTTTTTTACGTTAAAGCCCGGCAACTTCCGGCTATGATAATAGTACCTTCTATGATGATGCTGGGGCTGGTGGCCTTCCTGCCCTTTATATCCTCCTTCAAACTGCTGGGGCGGGAATGGAATTCCAACACTATTTACCTGCTGCTGTCCCTGCCGGTAAAGGGAGGAAATGTTCT
>DUMX01000056.1 GCA_012839665.1 Gelria sp. | reverse complement strand
TTTGATTCCAATATTATCCTGCCGCAGGATTCACGCAGCTTGGAAATTAATTTTTCCGGGCTTTTATTATAGGGAATATTTTACTTAGATAATATAATAACAAAGTTTTTAAAGGATAATACTATTTATTTAGCGAATATTGTCATTATAAATTTTTTATAAATATATAAAGATTTACCTAAATCTGATCCGATCCACATCTATAAAACCTTGAAGCTTTCGGAGGTGATACTCGATGACCGGATTATATTTATCGGATCTACCAGAAATACTGGAGCCATTAATTGAAAGTCCTCACATGGCCATAGTCATAGTAGATAAGAAAGGTTAATAACTGTTATGAATCAAACCTTTCTCGATCTGCTGGAGATGACCAGAGAGGATGTTATTGGCCATTATGTAACTGATATACTCCCTACTTCTAAACTGCCCGAGGTACTTAAGACAGGGCGCATAGACCGGGCTGATATATGGGAGATTAGAGGTCGGGATACTGTTGTAACCCGTTTCCCGATAATGGCTAACGGGAAAATTATTGGTGCCATTGGTCAGAGCCTGCAGCTAGATGTATCGGGGGCTTCATTGTTTATAAACCGGCTGAAAGAAGCCGAAAAGGATTTCAGTGCAATTGTGGCGGCTTTTCTAGAGAACCCTTATACCGCCCTACTCATAGTTAACCAAAAGGGTTATATCACCATGATGAATCAGGTTTTCCTGGATATATTGGAGCTTAAAAGAGAAGATGTAGTCGGTAAATATGTTACGGAAATCCTACCCAATTCTGAGTTGCCGGAAGTACTGCGCACCCAACGTATAGATAAGGCAGAAATCTGGTCCTTAAAAGGTCGTGATACTCTGGTCTCTCGCATGCCCATAGTCACAAATGGGCAGGTAATAGGAGCTCTGGGTCAAACTATTTTTTTGGATATGTCTGGCGCCCATATATTAATGCAAAAATTACAGGAACGGGAAAAAGAATTTGCAGCTATTTCCGAAGCCCTTATCGAAAGCCCGAACATGGTCTACGTCATAGTCGATAAAGATGGGATCATTACGGCTATGAACCAAACTTATCTGGACACATTAGGATTAAAAAAAGAAGATGTGGTAGGTAAATATATTCTTGATATTACACCTACTTCCGGTCTCCAGGAAGTACTAGATACCGGCAAAATCGTTCAAGCCGAAATATGGCCCATTAAAGGCCGTGATACTGTAGTAACTCGGCTGCCGGTTTATAAAGACGGAAAAATAATCGGGGCTATAGGCAAGAGCTTGTTCCTGGATATGTCTGGTGCAAAAATTTTTGCCCGAAAACTTCAGGAAACGGAAAAGGAATTAAACCTTTATAAAGAAGAAGTTCGACTTAGCTATCAGGCTAAATGGGAGCTCCAGGATTTGATTGGGGTAGATAAGGAATTTTCCGCAACCAAGACCCTGGCTTATCAACTATCCCGGACAACATCCACCATATTAATTACGGGCGAAAGCGGAACCGGGAAAGAACTATTTGCGCATGCCATTCACAATGCCAGCAATCGCTATCTGGCTCCATTTGTACGCATAAATTGTGCAGCCTTACCTGAGAACTTACTTGAATCTGAGCTATTTGGTTACGAAGAAGGTGCTTTTACCGGAGCAAAAAAAGGCGGAAAACCCGGAAAATTCGAATTAGCTCATAGCGGCACTA
>DUMX01000055.1 GCA_012839665.1 Gelria sp. | reverse complement strand
TACAGAAACAAAAATGAGTAATAATAAAAAAACAGCGTTAATCCGCGTCTATTAAAATCAGTGTTAATCTGTGCCCGAAGGTCTGTGTCATCTGTGTCTATTCCCGTATTAATATTTCGCAAACTTATAAAAATGGCTCAGTTGGGAGCGATATAGAAATTTTGCTCTTTTAAATCCCATATCCCCTTTAAGAAATAATGGGTTTACTACCCTTTTGCTTTTAATTAAGCGTTTCATATTATTTCGGCAGTCTTTATCCTTTATTACCATAAAAGCTACCGATAAGGGGATAGCTGTCCATAAAACTTCGCTTTTAACTATTTCAAATGGGATCGATTTATCAAACAAATACTCATCAGCTACATATTTAGCCAGGTTATAACCTGCTCCGGTAACATAATAACTACCCCGTCCTTGTCTCAAGTTCATCTCCAATATTTTTATCTTACCATCCCTAGGGTCATACTTCATATCAAAGCTGGCAAAACCCACATAGCCGATACTTTCCAAAAAGCCTTTTACCTTCAGCGCCAGTTCTTCATTGTATTCGTTAATAATAACTGCTGCATTGCCTAAACCATGAGGAGTATGTTCTTCGAGTAATACATGTCCCAGGGACACTAACCTGACCTTTTTATCTTTTCCCGAAAAAGAGTTCAAGGCTCGCATATTAGAATCGTCACCAGGAATAAAATCCTGTATTATCAGTTTATCCTGATAACCAGCCTGATAGATTTGCTTAATTACTGTCTGCAAATCCTGTCTATTATCTAACTTATAGACCTTCTTTTGGCTGGCGAAGCCGTTTTGCCAGTAATTAATACCATTGGATGGTTTAAGTATGACCGGGAAGCCGAAGGGTAGAGTAAAGTCATTTCCCATCTCGCGGGTATATATGAAGGTTTGGGGATATTCTAAGTGCTCCTGGTCACACATTTGATAGAAACTTTCCTTGGTAATTAAGGTTTCCATTAAGCTTTCTTCTACATAGGGTGTCAGTATATTATCCTTTAATAGGGCACGATTTTTTATAATTTGTTCAACATAGTTGTCACCACAACCTAGTAAAAGGAGCCTTTTTCCAGCAAATTTCTTCGCTAAACGGTTAAGAACCTGGATAAATACCTCAGTCTTGTCCAGGTTTTTATTAGCGTAGTATTCAATTATTTTACTATTACAATTGGGACCGCTGGGGTATTTGCCCATGACAATAGATTTTATCTGGTAGGCTTCATAAAAGGCCCGTGCCATACTGTAAGCATTAATGTCATTTCCCAAAATTACAGGAACAAAATCGCGTTCTTCTATTATCAAAAACTATTTACCTCCCCGGATATTTAAAAAACTTTAAACCCTGTTCATTTAGCTTTATCGTATTCTTCCAGATATTTTTTAACAATTTCCACGTCCGAACGGCAGGGAATATATTCTGTGCCTATTTTTTGCCTGGTTTCATTACCTTTACCAGTAATTAAAATGAGAGAATTAGATTCAGTTTGCATTATGGATTTCTTTATAGCTTCTTCTCGATTTTCGATTATTTCATAGTTATCGTTATAAGCCTTCACGTACTGAGCGATATCTTCGCAGATAGCTTTTACGCTCTCATTGCCCGGGTCTTCCGCAGTCAAAAACACCTTGTCCGAGTGTAAACCTGATAAAAGCCCCAAATCTCTTCTTCTTACAAAAGCCTTTCCTCCAGGGCAGCCGAAAACTGTAAATATCTTTCGGTCTGGATATTCAGTTTTAGCTGATTTATAAAGCTTATCAAAACTTAATTTATTGTGTGCATAGTCAACAATAATTATCTTATCCCGGTTGCGACTGGTGTAAATCTCCATTCTGCCACTGGAGCGGGCTTTTTCCAGTCCCCAATAAATATAGTCTTCTGGTATGTTTAAAGAATAGGTAACAGCTATGGCTGCCAGGGCATTTTCCACATTAAAGATTCCAGGCATAGTCAACTTGAATTCTCGGTCAAATTTTTTAGTTCTGACCTTAAAAACTGTATCAAATCCATCTTTTTTTATATTATACCCATATATATCAGCTTCCGGTCTGGTTCCGAAAGTAACGATTTCAGGTGCGTTTTGTGCTGCTGCTAACACCTGGCCGACCTGGTCTGACTCCAGGTTTATACAGGCGATTTGGCACTGTTTAAAAATAGATAATTTCGAAGTCAAATAGTCTTCCATATCGCTGTGTTCTATTGAACTGATATGGTCCTCTGCAATATTCAAAAACACTCCCACATCGAAATAAACACCATATAATCTACCGTACTTTAAGGCCTGACTGGAAACCTCCGTAACCATATAAGGCAGTCTGCGGTTAGCGGCGTTGTTAAAATGCATCTGCAGTTCCAGTGATTCGGGAGTGGTAAGGTATGATTCCTGAGTAGTTTTACCATCATAGGTATCAATCGAGGAAATTATTCCGGCGGCAGCCTGG
>DUMX01000054.1 GCA_012839665.1 Gelria sp. | reverse complement strand
CTTTCGGTAGGAAGCGTAGGGGACGGCCCCTGTGCCGTTCCGTCATGTTGTCGTAATACCGGTTGCAACCATTTTCATGGGTGGTTGTGTCCTTCGGGCACGGATTAACACTGTTTTTTATTTATAATTTTCTTAAGGGAGGGGGAGAGGGGTAAGGCCCTGTGGTTCCAGCAGCACTCCCCAGGCACAGTCAGGGTTGATACTGCCCTGACTTAAATAGTTCACTGCCCGTTCTAAACCCCTTTCATCTTCGGCTATTACCAGCCACAGGGGATTAGCATCACCCATACCACTTGCGGTAGCCTCTATACAAGCAGAACCCCCGCCTTTAACTGCTCGCCCCTCCTGCATAGCTACATTCAGCAGCTTGAAGCCAGAATCAGTAAAACCGCAGAAAAGACCGGTTCGTTGCGGGTTGGAGTTTAAAGCCTTTATAGCCGGTAATGCTATTATTTCTTCGCATAAGCCCAATAAAATTACGGGTCGCTGCCTCTTATTAATTACTTCATTAGTAACTTCCTGCAACTGCACCTGTTTTATTCCCTGTTTACCCAAACCCGTTACCAATCGACTGGCCGCACCTTGAGCTGAAGATGAATAAGCCAGTATCACCCCTTTAGTAAAGGGATGGGGAAAGGCCCCAATCATGGCCGGAGTAAAGGGAGCCGCACCCCAGTCATGGTAATCCCACCATACTACATCTCCGTTTTTTACTTTTATGTCTCCTGCTCCTGTTCCCGCCAGGACACCATTAAAATAGAAAAACCAGTCCGATTTTTCCCGTTTTCCAATTTTTCCAGTATATCCTGATTCCAGACCATTTATAGAATTGATAAATGATCCCCCATAGGAAGTTTTCACGTCCAGATGTGCAATAGTCAGATTTAAAGCATCCTGCTGTTGAGCGGGCACCCATTGATTAAATATGATAACCTTTCCATAATCCCGGGTAACCACCAGACGGACTTTTTCCCCGGAGCCGCTTTGGCCGGCTGCAGGAGTTTCAGATTTCGGCTCATTTGTAGAAGACCCGGCCAAATCTTTCCCGGCTGACTGCGCCGGCTCCGGTACTTTATTGCTATCCGCCTTCTGTTCAGTCCTAACTGTCTCATTTATTATCGGCTTGGTCTGGGTGGGCCCATCGCTTACCGATGCTTCCCGCGACAAGCCACATCCAGCCAGCAATAATATCGTTATCAGAAAAATTGCCAGTATCGATTTCTTACGCAAAAACAACTACCACCTTTTTGATTTGACGCGGAAGGACGTACCCCAGCACTCAGCTTACTCTTCTGGTTAGGTTAATGATAAGTAGTTATTGCCGAGTGCTAGGGCACACACAACCACCTATGAAAATAGCAGTCGGGGTTTAGTTTATTTTAAAAAATTCAGTGTTTTTCATAGTTTCCAGTGTATTCAGTGTCTAATCCCGTTCTATTTCCATATTAATTTATGGACTATAACTGCTGCTTCCGCCCGGGTTAGCTTACCTTCGCCCTTAAAACTGCCATCCGGGTAGCCGCTGATTATCCCCCGCTGCTGTAAACTGCCCGCCGCCTGCTGTGCCCATTCAGGAATGTTTTCTTGATCACTGAATCCGGTTTTACCTGATAAAGCTTCCCCGGTATCAGCAGGAAACATACAATTTACTAAACAAGCGACTTCATTGCGGCTGATGGGATCATTCGGCCTGAAGGTGAAGTCCGGAT
Organism: Gelria sp.; assembly: GCA_012839665.1. GTDB lineage: Bacteria > Bacillota > Syntrophomonadia > Syntrophomonadales > Syntrophomonadaceae > UBA4844. Next base: position 1,581 of record DUMX01000054.1, on the reverse strand, counting down.
ATCCGCTAACCCATCCCCATTTATCAGCTGTAGCCACATAATCATAGTACCAATCATTAGCCCTGATATCGGTATACTTGAGTTCACCTCGCTCCAGGTTTGTCCCCTTAGCCTTCAACAGTAATGCTACCATTTCCGCCCGGCTGATATTGCGGACCGGCTCATAACCGCTACCAGTGCCCTTAATAATTCCCTTTGCCGCCAGGCTTTCTATCGCCTCCCGGGCCCAATCGAAACCAGCAAGGTCAGGAAACAATACCTGCGGCAGCTGCTTGACTTCTTTAAGTTCAATTAACTGGTGCTCATGCTGGCTGACTATATTCATTACCTCTTTTATGGGCTCTGGCTCTGGTTTAAGCTCCGGTGTCTTATTGTCTGTCAGAACAGTAGCCCCTACATCCTTGCCCCCATCCAGGGTATAAAGCCATTCTAATCGGTCTCCATTACCTATTATGGCACTTCCGGCACCAACCCCGGGAAAATTGCCATTTATCCTGAACAGCCACCCGCTCAAAGGGTAGCCCTCCTTTTTTTCCGCCAGGCCAGCTATACTTCTTACATATTCCCCGACTATCACGTAACTAATACCATTCTGCTCTAAAACCCCTTTAAGAGCTTCCAAGGCCGTACAACTGCCTTCCCACCAGTAACTTGTATATTCTAGTATAGTGCCTTTTTCAGCATCGCCCCGTATAGTAACCAGGGCTGACGACTGCTGCTGACCGGAGTTTCCCTGCCCAGGATTTCCCCCATTACCTGCATTATTATCTCCAGGGTCTCCAGTTTCCGGCAAGATGCTACTATATTTCGATTGTCCCGAGACTAAATCCCCCAGAGCCAGCAAGGCATTACGGGTACTCATCCGGTTAGGTATATTGGGGTTATTCCAGTCCGTAACTTCCCAGCTGTTAACGAACCAACCCTGGTCCGACTGGTAAGCAAGCAGAGCATCGACCATATTTTTACCGTTCTTTATCCATTCATTGGCTAGCGGATCTATATTCAGAGCTATAAGGGTCTCTATAACTGCAGCAGTAGAGTCAGGACTTTCACTGCCCCAGCCGCCAAAGCCGCCTGTATCCATTTGCTGCTGCCGGAAATAGCCTAATGCTTTGTTGATGACAGCAGTGCAATCATCCTCCCCGGCCTGCTTATAATTCGCTGCCAGGGCTATCAACGCGTGAGCGGTTGAATCTACGTCCACTCCCCAACCGCTCTCGTCAAAACCACCGCTACTATCCTGTTGGGAACAGATATAGTTAACCGCATCATCACGCTGGTAATTAACTGTAAAGCCATTTTTTTTGGCAAAATCCAGGGCAATGACCGCCCAAATAGTCTGATTAAGACTATCATTGTCGCCATTTATAAAACTGCCTTTCATATCCCCATCAGGATGCTGCATCTCTATCAGATTATAAACGTAATTACTTACTACCGCCTCATCCTGCCTGGCTGCAATAGAGCCAAAAATGCTACGGGCATAATCGCTAGCTGAAGAAGGTTCTTCAGGGGCATATTTACTGCTGTACTCTACCCCTGCCCAGCACAGCCCCAAAGTTTCCCAGTCATTACACTCCT
>DUMX01000053.1 GCA_012839665.1 Gelria sp. | reverse complement strand
CCTACCAAACAGCGAATAACCAGTTAATACCACTTATAAGGAGGGATGCATACTTGAATAAGACCGATTTAGTTAATGAGGTAGCCACAAAAGCCGGTATGCGAAGAAAGCATTGATTACCTGTTCGGCATCTTTTTTGGTCATACCGGCTTTTGAGGCCACCTCATTAACTAAATCGGTCTTATTCAAGTATGCATCCCTCCTTATAAGTGGTATTAACTGGTTATTCGCTGTTTGGTGGGATTATCCTTCTTTTTTCAGTTAAAAATATATAAAATAATCGGTAGTTCACTGAAATTATAGCCCCTTAGTCTTAGATTCATCCCATAGGACGTCCATTTCCTCCAGGCTAAGGTCATTAAAATTCTTACCTGTCTGCTTAATCTTATCTTCTATGTAGTTGAAGCGTCTGGTAAATTTATCATTACAAGATTGCAGGGCTTGTTCTGGTTCGATGTTTTTCAAACGGGCAACATTAACCAGGGCAAAAAAGATGTCTCCCCATTCTTCTCTGATTTCAGCTTCGGTTTCAGCCTGGCCTAGTTCTTCTATTTCTTCCTGGACTTTCTCTAATGCACCATTTACATCGGGCCAGTCAAATCCAACCCGAGCCGCTTTTTCTTGGATTTTTTCGGCCCGCATCAGTGCCGGCAAAATTTTAGGGATTCCACTCAGGAGATATTGCCGGCCTTCCCGGCGTTTAAAACCGTCCCAAACTTCCATGACTTCATCACCAGTTTGCAGTGGTTTTGCTTCTCCAAAAACATGAGGATGGCGAAGAATCATTTTACGGCTGACACCCTGGGCTACGTTAGCAAATTCAAAGTGTCCTTCGCGCTGGGCCAGGGCCGCATGAAAAACCACCTGCAGTAAGAGGTCGCCCAGCTCCTCCCGGAGCTTTGCCATGTCTTTTTCGTTTATAGCTTCAATAACTTCGTAGCTTTCTTCAATTAAATAGCGTATCAGGGATTCATGGGTCTGTTCCCGATCCCAGGGACAACCCTGCGGGCTTAACAGCCTATCCATCACCTGAATAAGCTCCTCTATCGCCATCCCAGCACTACCCATTAAAAAACCTCCTTTAAACCGACATAGACTTTTTTTGACGCAGATTTTTATGATTAAGGAAAGCGAAAGCTAAAGCTTCCGCTACGAACTCAATTCCCAATTCTTAATTCTAAATTCTATTCTTATCTCCCCATTATCCTTTTCACCATATCCCAATCCAGTTCTTTTAGCAACAGCAGTAGTATGCCGTATATACCTACGCCAGCGGTTATGGCGAGCAAGGTGGAAATGTGGGAGTGGATATCAACACCTACCAGGGTCTGGTAAATGAATTTGACTCCTATAGTCATAATAACTGTTACCAAAGCTATTTTAACCAGTCGTTTGCCCTCATAAACTACTCCGGTTAGTTTTTTAAGATAAATTATATTCAGCAATGAACCGATTAGGAAAGCAGTAACCGTACCTAACGCTGCCCCCCGAACATTTAGCGTTGGTACACTGGTCAGGGTATAGTTGAGAATGACTTTGAAAATACCGGTAATAATCAGGTTGCGCATGGCTATCTCAGGACGCCCAATACCTTGTAAACTGGCACTGGAAAGCTGGAAGGCAGCCAGCATGATACAGGCAAAGGCCATTATTTCCAGGGGTGAACCGGCTTCCGGGGTAGCATAAAGCAGGTCACAAATGGGATAAGCCAGGATAAATAAACCGGCAGCACAGGGAAGGGCTATAAGCATTCCGGCACGGAACGCATTGTTAATACGAGAATTTAGCATTATATTATTCTTCATGGCCAGGGCCTCGGATACCGCTGGT
>DUMX01000052.1 GCA_012839665.1 Gelria sp. | reverse complement strand
TGGGCTGATAAGATTTGCCATTAATGTTCAAGTTCACATCAGCCAACAAATTGAAGAAGGCAGGACTCTGGTACCAGTTTATCTAGTGGCAAGAATACTAGGTGCCGAGGTTACTACATCAGATGAGAACATAAACATTACAAAAAATGGGCAGGCCCTTACCCTTACTCTGGGTAGTAAAACTGCAAGTCTTAATGGGGAAACGGTAAACCTGCCGCTAGCTCCCCGGGAGAATAATGGCGAAGTAATGGTGCCTCTAAGGGCAGTAATGGATGCCTTTAAGGCGAAGATTGACTGGCAGGGACAGGCGCGAACGGTAGTAATAAACTATCAGGAACAACGTCAGGGCATGAATGCAGAGGAAATGCTGGCAAAGTCCAGTGAAACTCTGGCCCAATACAATACTTATAAGACTAAAGTAGACATAAAACAGCAAATGGAAGTAAATAACCCACAGGAACCGGCTAAAAGGGAAAAAATGGACATGAAGATGAAAATGGATATGGCGGTACAGAACCAGCCTGTGCTCATTTATGGAAAGATGAGCACTGATGTGGCCCTTCCTGAAGGTACTGACGATACCGGGATGGAGGCTATGGATAGTGAAATGTTGCTTAATGAAGAGGGAATGTATATAACTATGCCTGACCAGGGTTGGGTGAAAATATCTCTTCCGGGAATGGACATGAAAGCTTTGATAGAACAGTCGGGTAGCCAGGATCCCATAAGCTCAGTTAAGCAAATGGCAGAAGCCGGAGTTATCCTTAGCTTTGCTGATGACCAGGAGAAAAATGGTCAATCTTACTGGGTAGTAAACGCGACTATGGGTAGCGAAAGTATAAGCCGTCTGCTGGAGAATGCTTTCAAACAGGTTCCTCTGCCTGAGACTGGGAGCGCAGAGTTTGACCAGGTTTTAGCTCAATTATTTAAAAACATGGAAGCTGATATTGTATATAATGTGTGGATTAACCAGGATAACTTTATAATGGATTATATGCAGCTGGACAGTGATATAAGAATTAATATGCAGATTCCCCCTGAAGCTGCTGAGTTAGACGAAGCGGTTAATATGGATATGGCTATTAAACAAAATGCATTTTATGAAATCTATGACCTGGATGTACTTTTTACTGTTCCTGATGTTAGCGATGCGATAGATATGCACGAAATCTTACAGCAACAGATTAACCTGGAGGAATAGTTTCATGTCTAATCTTTTCACCAATCTTATAAGCCGGATTAGCCTGGTTGAACTGTTGGAGGCCTTATCCTCTGTCTCCTCCCGGAAAAACGTACGGGTTCATGCTGAAACCGGCAATAGAATAGCAGCAGGTGATAAAGATAGAAAAACCTTTGCGGAGATAATCAGGGAGGCCAGTGCCAGATATGGTGTTGATGAAAGGATAATACGGGCAGTTATCAAACAGGAATCTTCATTTAACCCGAAGGCAGTATCCCACTGTGGGGCGCAGGGGCTAATGCAGCTTATGCCGGCAACAGCTCAGAGCCTGGGAGTCAAGGATGCTTTTAATCCTGAAGAAAACATTATGGCCGGTACTCGTTATCTAAAACAGAAGTTGGATGAGTTTGGCGGTAACCTGTCACTGGCTTTGGCGGCTTACAATGCTGGTAGTGGTACAGTTCAAAAATATGGCGGGATTCC
>DUMX01000368.1 GCA_012839665.1 Gelria sp. | reverse complement strand
TAACGAAAAACCGCAGCATAGGACCACCGGCTGATGACCGTTTCCATGGCTGCCCTGAGCAGTTCCACCAGAGGGTGATGCAAAACCGGGCGCTTATAATCAATAAAACAAGGTATGTCGTATTCAGCAAAAACCCTTTCCACCATTTCACCATACCGGGTAATATCTCGTACCAACACCGTAATCTCCCGCCAGCGATAATTTTCATCGCGGGCTAAAGCTATTATCTCCCGGGCGGCCCCCTCCACCTCGGCCTGGCGGCTGTGGGCGGCCACCAGTTTTAACCCGTTCGCTTCTCCTACATATGGTTTACAGGATGAAACCAGATGTTTTTCCAGATGGCCCAGGGCCGGGCGGCTGTGGAAACGGCCCTGATTATCCCCATCCAGAAGGCAAGGCTCTTCTATCTCCACTCCGTTCGTTTCCGCTAACCGGGTAAGAATGTCGAAGGTTTGGTGAGTGCCGTGAAAGAGTTCCTGTTCATCCAACGGCTGTTTTAAAACCGCAGGTTCACAGCATAACGCCACGTTGACTCGGGCTGAAACTAACATTAAATTTTGGAGCACCCGGTACTCCTGGGGGGTAAATCCGGTAAACCCGTCCACCCAGACTTCAGCACCCTGGCAGGTAGGTGACTCAGATAGGCGTTCAGCCAGAAGGTTCAAGTAATCATCCGGATCTATAAAAGTATTCTCGAGAAACTGCTGAAAATCGCTATAAAGCAAGGAAATATCCTGTAACTTACTCTGCAGTAAGACCTGCCCTGTATCCCCAGCCGCTGCTTTCCTCGCCAACTCCTCCGGGGTTATACAGTAGATCTTCATCTCGCCAATAAGCCGGGCCAGGCTATCAGCAAAATCAGGCTGGTTCGCCGCGCGACCGAATACCCGCAGCTCGTCCTTCCGCTGCTGCAGTAAATTACATATTACCATGCGCTTACCAGTTTCACGCAGATGAGGCCGGGCCGCTCCTCCCGCCTCCTGCAATACCCTCCAGGCCAGACGGCGAAAGCTGTAGACGTGAGCGCAAATAGCCCCACCCAGATCGGGCAGGGAAGCCAGCACCCTTTCCATCTGAAAAGTGGCCTGGTCAGGTACCAGAACGATAATTCCCGGACCCCGGGGCCGCTGCCGAAGTTCTTTATGTATGTTATCCAGAATATAGCTGGTTTTACCTGTCCCCGCCCGTCCAATAATAAACCGCAGACTCATGATATTCTCTCCTTATAGTTCCTTATACATATCCACCACGGCCCGGGCCGCAGCTGCTACTTCTTCCCCCAGTTCCTTCGGTTTAAGTACAGTTACTTCGGTACCCCACTGCAGAAGCCAGCTACGCAGCTCAATCAGCCCACATACCTCGAACTTTACGATTATGGAACCATCTGCACCTTCCTTGATTATCTCCTGGGTCCAATGATAACGCAAATTCTTGACCCGAGGAGCAACCTCCGGACTGAACTTGAGTAACACCGTCTGTACTGGATCATTCTTAAACACTCCCCAGCTAGAACCCACATAATCACTGACCGTAAACCCTTCCGGATATTCAAAGATCTCGGTCTCCCGAGGATAAACATCTTCAATCTGATCCACCCGAAAAATACGGTATTCTCCATCAGTGGGCTGACG
>DUMX01000051.1 GCA_012839665.1 Gelria sp. | reverse complement strand
GGCTAAAGCCTCCGCTACGGATTATTAAAAATATAATAAAATTCAGTGTTTTTCATAGTTTTCAGTGTCTAATCCCGGTCTATTTTCTTATTAACAGGAGGCAGGTATAGCTTTGTCGAATGTTTGATGTAGCCTTATGACCTAAAAAGTGCTATATTAATAGAAACAATAGGCGAACAGGCGTTTGTGGCAATTGGGAGGGGGAAGGTAATGCTATTATCTTATGAAGAAAAGTTAAAGGCTTTGTTGTGGGAACTTTTTCAACTGGATAAATCTGATTTGGACTTCGGTATTTACAGGGTAATGAATATACTTGGCCGGGAAATGAAGGAATTTATCAACCATACTTTGGATGATAAACTGGAAGAAATCCGACATAAATTGGCAGTTGGTAACCGGGGAGAAGTTGAAGATGAAATAAAGTTGCTGCACCAGCAGCTTAGTGCTTCATACGGGGAAGATTATGCTACTTGGTCGGAGGAATATATTAATGACCCGCGTGGTATATACGACGATTTCCGGGAAAAATTCCCCCGTTATCAGCGTTTGCAGCAACAGTTAGAGGCCTTTAGAGTCTCTGATGAAGTAGTAGCTGATATATATAATGACCTTTATCGTTTTTTTGAACGCTACTATGAAGAGGGTGACTTTATTGCTCGTCCTCGGGCAGGTAGTAATACCTATATGATACCCTATAATGGCGAAGAGGTTACTCTATACTGGGCTACCCAGGACCAATATTACATAAAAACTGGGGAGAATTTCCGTAATTATAGCTTCCATAATGGGCGTTCTGGTAAGGAGCGGGTGACGGTTGAATTTTTGCTTATTGATGCCCAGACTAGTCTAAATAATAATCACAGCCAGAAAGGGCGCCTATTTATTCCTACTGAAGATTACTTTAAGTGGTTGCCTGATGAGAATAAGCTGAATCTGTATTTCTACTATAAGGTTCCCGGCGATGAGGAAAAAGAGCGCTGGGGAAGCAAGCAATCAGTAAAGACCGATAATAAGGGGATTAACCAACGCCTGCTGCTGGATTTAGAGGAAAAAATCAAGGCTACTGACAGCCTGGCGCTTATGCATTTCTGGGAGCAGCATAATAAAATAGTTAACGGCGAACCCACTCATGATTTTACCTATCACCTGCAACGTTATGTTAATGTTAACAGCTTCGATTATTTTATTCATAAAAATCTAAAAGGCTTTCTTACTCGGGAACTGGATTATTTCCTGAAAAATGATGTAATAAAATTGGATTTCCTCAATCCTGGCTGGAAAGCAGAACAGGCACAAATGGCTATGAAACGGAGCTTTGTCAGGGCTACTGCAGTAAAAGAACTGGCCTTATTTGTAATTGACTTCATGGCCATGTTTGAAGAATTCCAGAAGATGCTATTTGAAAAAAAGAAGATGGTGGTGCAGTCCGATTACTGCCTGACTCTGGATATGATAGATGAGGCGATTTATGAGGAAATTGTCAATGCGGTATTATCAGATCCTGGCCAAAAGCAGCTGAAAATCTGGAAAGAGCTGGGTTTTATCGATAACTTGGATATTGAAGTTCAGTATATAAAGGAACATAATAAGCTGGTCCTGGATACCCAGTATTTGTCCCGAGATTTAAAAGATCGACTGCTGGCTACTTTCGAAGACCTGGACAGGAGTTGCGGAGGCCTGATGATTGAATCGGAAAATTGGCAAGCCTTAACTCTGTTATTGGAGAAATATAAAAAACGAATTTCCGGAATTTATATTGACCCTCCATATAATGCAGATGCTACCGAAATTGTTTATAAAAATGGATATAAAGATAGCTCCTGGTGTTCCTTAATTTATGACAGGATGGTTATTGCAAAAGAGTTGCTCCATGAGGATGCCGTTGCCTGCACAACTATTGATGAGTATGAAGTTAACAATCTTGCACATGTGATTGATAAAGCTATGAAAGGCTATACTATTAGACCAGTAATAATCGAATACAATCATCGTGGTCGTGTAAAAAGTAATATTGCAGTTACGCACGAATATGCCCTGTGGGCTATTCCACAAGGAAAAGATTTAATTACCCGTAAAAGAGAAACATCAGAAGATATCAGAAGAAACTTAAGGCGAACGGGTACGGATTCTACTAGGCAAGCCTCACCCAGGCAGTTTTACGGTATCGAAGTTGATAACGATACATTAGCAATAGTTAATGTAACCGAACCGTTACCTTTGGGGACTCCTATACCAGAACATGGCGATCACAAAACTACCATGGTATGGCCAGTTGATGACCAGGGCATTGAGCGAAGATGGTATTATGGAAGTGATAGGGTACTTGCTGAAGCTGCGGAGGGGACCGTATGGGCTAAACGTATTAGAGGAGATATTCAGATACACTACCATCAGGATGGAAAGCCTAAAATGAGAAAAAGTGTATGGGTTGGTACGTTGTTAGATGCCAGCACATACGGTTCGGAATTGCTAAATGACATATTTGGAATGTCCAGAGCAGGTTTTTCATTTCCGAAAAGTATCTATGCAGTTAAAGAATGTTTGGAAGCAATATCCTACAATTCAGAAGCCATATTTCTAGATTATTTTGCTGGCTCCGGCACTACCGGTCATGCTGTTATTAACCTTAATCGCGAAGATAATAGCAATGGCCAACGCAAATACATTCTGGTAGAAATGGGCGAATACTTCGAGTCAGTATTGAAACAGCGCATACAAAAAGTCATGTATTCCAATAACTGGCGTAACGGCAAGCCCCAGGATATGGGTGGTATCTCTCATATGTTTCAGTATTTGCGCCTGGAGCAGTATGAGGATAGTCTGAATAATATGGAATTTGCCCTGGATACCTTGGAAAAGGCCCAGGTGGGATTGGCTCTCGACCAGAGACTGCTTTATCTGCTTACCCGCTCTGCTCAGACCTCTGATTGCATACTTAATGTGGAGAAGTTTGAACATCCCTTTGATTATACCCTGGATATTACCCGTTATAATCAGCGCCATCGGGAGACCGTAGACCTGGTAACTACTTTTAACTACTTTATTGGTCTATCAGTACGCCGGATATTAATTGAAAACCACCAGAATCGCCGCTACAAGATTGTTCTGGGTAATAAAGGGGCTCACGAACATGCCATTATCTGGCGTGATTACGACCTGGAATTAGATGAGCATGCGGAGCGTCTTTGGATTGAGGCTCAGCCCTGGTACCATAAGCACCTTACTCTCTATGCTAATGCTGGTAATGCTTTTGGTGCCCACATGATTGAGAACGAATTTATACGGCGTATGTTTGCCGGCGTGGCAGGTGACTATTATGTTGAATAAAAAACTGGTATTATTTTATTTCCTATTAGACCAATTCGGTTTTCAAAGCCTGCAAGAACTAAAAGAAAACTTTTCTATGTGGGAGCTTGTTGATGATGAACTCCAGTCTCAATTCTGTCGTGACCTCTTATTGCGGACTGGTCTGAAGGTAGAGGAACAAAAATTACGGGTGTACGATGAAAACATTATTGCCGATTTAAAATCTATTAATTCCCTACGTAGCCGACCTATTCGGCTTAAATACTATCAATATTTCACGGTGCTTTTCGTGGAATATTACTTGGAACGTTACTTTATTGATAAATACAGTTTTTTGGATGATTTAAATGGTTATATGAGCCAGTTTGAAAGAGATCACCGCGTAAGTTTTGGCAGTAGCGGAGGTTATACCATAGATAGCCTGAGTAAATTGGCTATATGGCAGGCAACCGGAGCGGGGAAGACCTTTATGTTACATTTCAACCTCCTGCAATACCGCCGTTATTGCCGCGATATAAATAACGTGATTGTTTTAACCCCCAGTGAGACCATGAGTAGCCAGCATCTACAGGATTTGGCGGAAAGCGGGATAGCGGCAGAGCTATACCTGAATAAGAGAAGCGGTGACCAGGTGAAAATCATTGATATTAATAAAATCAGAGAAGTGAAGAAAGGGCAGGGAGTAACTGTACCGGTAGCCGAGTTCGGGCAAAAAAACTTGGTACTGGTTGATGAAGGCCATAAGGGTTCGGCGTCTGAAGAAAGGATACAGCGTAATTTACGGGAACAGCTAGCACAGAACGGTTTTACGTTTGAATATAGTGCTACCTTTGGTCAGATTAGCGATGAGGATTTGCAGACTGAATACGGCAAATGTATTGTTTTCGATTATTCCTATCACTATTTCTGGAATGATGGTTATGGCAAGGATTATTGGATTCATAATATTAGCGAGACCCACGAACTGGATAACAAAGAAGCCAGGAAGGGCTATCTATTACTGAACCTGACTTTGTTTACCCAGCAGAAATTGTATTATGAGTTACATCCTGATGTCATGCGAGAATACCGGATAGAAGACCCCTTGATGATATTTGTAGGCCATACGGTTAACGAAAAAACCAGGTCGCAAAGGGAAAAACAGGATAATAAGCGCACTATCAGTGACGTGCACTTGTTGGTTGATTTTTTCAGCGATTTCTTGAAACGCCCCTCAACCTATCAACAATGGCTACAACGTATTTACCAGGGGAAATACCCCTTTGCCAATGAATATGATAGTCAGCTAAGTTATATAAAATCAAAATATACTAACGGGCAAGACTTATATAACTGCATTTTACGCTTGGTGTTCCATAGTGATTCACCGGGTAGCCTGGAAGTATGTGATATTCAGGGAGCGAACGGGGAAATTGGCCTTAGAGTGCAGAATTCTAACCATTTTTTTGGGCTGATTTATATTGGCGATACTGCTCGCTTTAAAAGTGGTCTGATTGGTGACTATGAAGTAGAAACAGAGCGTATACGTCAACCGCTATTCCCTTCCCTCAATCAAAAGTTACCATATCCGGTGAATATTCTTATCGGTGCTCGTATGTTTACCGAAGGGTGGAATAACTATCGGGTTTCATCCATTGGTTTAATTAATTTTGGACGTTCCGAAGGCTCCCAGGTAATTCAGCTTTTTGGTCGGGGGGTACGCCTGCATGGTAAAAATAACTCCTTAAAGCGTAGCCAGGGTACTGCAGCACCAGAAAGTACTATAGTGGAAACCTTAAATATTTTCGGCTTAAACGCTGATTACATGGCCCGTTTCCAGCAGGAAATGAAGAAAGAGCAGATGCTAGTTCGCAAAACTACACGTAGTTTACCGATAAAGCGACATGACAATATCGCCGGGCTTAATCTGTACAATCTAGAACGTAAAGTTGGTGCGCCTGAATTTAGTACTACCGGACATCTACCCTTGCGCTGGGATAAGCATATTAAAGTGGTGCTGGACTTTTCTACTCGCCGCTTAGCCTTTGGTTCCCAGACTAAGAACGAATTACTGGAGGTCAGCGGAGACCATTCCCACAATATTCCAGACCATCACCTTTCGTTACTGAACTGGCAACAGGTTTATTTAAAGTTACAGGAAAACAGGAAAAGGCATAACCTGATTAATCTGTCAATTCCCCGCTCCGGTTTGGATGGTCTTTACGTTCAGATTAACAAGCAACTTATACTGGACGAAGGCATAGCTATTAGCAAAACTACCGATATAAATAAGCTCCAGCAGTTGGTGGTAGCCGTTTTAACCAAGTATATGAAACAGTATTATGCTGCCCGGCAAAATGTATATGAAGGGAACCTTTTGGATACTGTACCATTGACTGAAGATAATCCTAACCTGAAGTATGACAATTATGAGATAGAGTTAATTATTTCTGATGAGGAGGGCAGGGTTGATCCGGAAATTAACCGGATTTTGCACGAGGTGGAGGCCCTGTTAAATGCTACAGACTGTCCTGAAAATCTGGCCGATGGCAGTCAAAAAGTCCGAGCTACTCGTTTTGATGTTAGTCCTCAATTACATTTATACCAGCCCTTATTATTTGATCCAGCTAATCAATATCAGATAAAAACTTCAACTGGTCAGAGACTAATCACTTCTCTTAAGCCAGTCGGGCTAAATGAATCGGAAGGCCAGTTTGTGGAAGATATGCAGATGTTTGTGAGCCGTTATGGGGTTAAATTATATCCGGGGGCAGAATTTTATCTGCTACGGAATATTAGCCAAACTGGTACCGGATTTTATTTCTCGTCCGCCGGTGGTTTTTACCCTGATTTTATCTTGTGGATTAAGTACCAGGGAAAGCAGTATATTACCTTTTTTGACCCTCATGGGCTACAGTACGAAATGGGGGGATTAAATAGTAAGCGAATTAGTTTACATCGGGATATTAAAAAATTAAGACTTGGTCATGATAATGTAGTATTAAATTCCTTTATCCTAGTCCCGCCCGGATTGAAGGATTATCATGACTGGTTACCAAATTCGGTAGAGGATATTTATGCAGGCTTTAATGCTTACAATATTTATGAAATCAGGCAACCGGCCGAAGGAACAATGAATGAAATTGAATATATAGGGCAGATAGTAGAGAAGATTACTGGGTTTTCTTAAATATCTGGTCAAATTTTTCACTGAGGCGAATAAAAGTTGACAGTATTTCAGGGTCAAAGTATTCTGGTTTAGTTCTGCCATCTCCCTGTGTAATTATTTCCATAGCCCGGTAGTGGGAGAAGGCCGGTTTGTATGGGCGCCGGCTTCTCAAGGCATCATACTGATCGCAAATGGCTACTATTCTTCCCTCTATGGGAATCTCCTCCCCTTTGAGCCCCCGGGGGTAACCAGAACCATCCCATCTTTCATGATGAGTCAGGGAGATAGACTCTACCATTTGTAATTCCTTGAATTTGGAGTCAGCTAAAATGCTGGCACCCGTTATGGTATGAGTTTTCATAATTTCAAATTCTTCTTTATTCAGGGGACCAGGTTTAAGTAGGATTTGGTCCCAGATCCCGATTTTACCAATATCATGTAAGGGAGCAGCAAAGGCTATAGACTTGACAAAATCGTGGTTCAAGCCTAATTCTCGGGCGAGGAGGGGGGTATATATTCCCAATCTTTTATTATGCATACCGCTATCCTTGTCCCGAAGCTCGGCTGCCGCTGATAAGCGGTGTACCATCTCAATAGTCAAATCGTTAACTGTTTGTAGTGCTGCAGACAACTCTTTGGTACGCAGGGCTACGGTAGTCTCCAATCTATGTTTATATTCTTCTTCTAGACGGCTGATACGGGCCAGTTTTACGGCTTTATCTCTGGACTTGAGTCTTTTTTTAACTGTAATCGATAAAGCCGTAAAACTGGCCCGTATCAGCCGTCTAGAAGAAGAATATAAACATAGATTGGAGTGTAGTGCTGCAGACAACTCTTTG
>DUMX01000050.1 GCA_012839665.1 Gelria sp. | reverse complement strand
CAGGGGCCGTTCCCTACACTTCCCATCGGAGGCTGCCATGTACCCGTCTAGGGTGAAACCTCCGCTACCGGTAGTTGGTCGGTTGTCTGGCTGTTTCGTCTTTATCTCGCAATTCGTCGCGGAGGCTTCAGCCTCCGCTACCCTTAAAAAATATAATAAAAATCAGTGTTAATCATAAGAAATCAGTGTCCTTCAGTGTCTAATCCCCGTCTATTTTCTAATTAATTCGTACTATACCTGGATACATTCAGCAGTAAGCCTACCCCAGCCATGGTGAATAACAAAGATGAACCCCCATAACTGATAAAAGGTAGGGTTATTCCGGTAACCGGTAAGGCTCCACATACTACAGCAATATTAACAAATGCCTGGAACACAATCATTATGGTTATTCCTGCTGCTAGCAAGCTACCAAAGGTATCAGGGGCATTCATAGCAATCTTGAAACCACGCCAGGCAAAAAGGAGAAAAAGGATGAGAACTAAAAAGGCCCCCATAAAACCTAATTCTTCCCCCAGGATAGCAAAAATAAAATCAGTATGTTGTTCCGGCAGATAGAAAAACTTTTGTCTGCTTCTTCCCAACCCTACACCAAACAGTCCGCCGGAACCAAGGGCATATAACGATTGAATAGTTTGATAGCCTTTATCAGTAGGATATTTCCAGGGGTCTATAAAAGCCACAATACGCTGAGCCCGGTAGGGCTCAACAATTATAGCCAGAGCAACGGCACCGGCTCCGGCTACACCAAGCAGGCCCAGATGCAACCACCGGGCTCCTGCAACCAGCAGCATGCCAAAAATGGTGCCGGCAATAACAAAAGCTGTTCCCAGGTCGGGTTGCACTATTACCAGAGCACAAATAACAGCCATAACTAATAGATACGGCAAAACACCATTCTTAAATGACCTGATTTTATCTATATTTATTTCCATAGTTTTAGCCAGGAACATTACTACCGCTAATTTAGCCAATTCCGAAGGAGTAAAACTTAACCCCCCCAGCCCTAACGCACGGGTTGAGCCTCCGCCCTCTACCCCTAGTGGAGTCAGGACCAGAAGCAGGCATACTATGGCAACAACCATTAAGGGAAAGGCAAGTGCTCTTAGACGCAGGTAATTAATCCGCATTAGTACTATCATTACCACTAAGCCTATTAAAGCCCATAGGAGTTGGCGCTGAAAAAAATAGTAGGGACTATGATTTTCCACATTGGCAGTTACCGCACTGGAGCTAAAAACCATAATAAGGCCCATCCCTACCAAAGCCAGTGTAGTTATAAAGAGCACAAAATCCGGCGGTCCCTTTTTAAGCCTCAATCCTTACCCTCCTTGCCCTGGCGGCATGGTTCGAACCAATTCGCAAAATAAATCCCCTCGCTGCTCGTAACTCTTAAACATATCCCAACTGGCACAGGCCGGAGACAATAATACCACATCACCAGCTGCTGCCAATCGTCTGGCTGTAGCCACAGCCGTTTTTAAATCATTTACCTCATATATATTCTGAAAACCAGCATCCATGACTGCCTTCCGTATCTCTTTCCGGGCTTCTCCCAATAAAACCAGGCCCTTCACTTTCTCTTTAACAATCCGAGCAAATTTCTCAAAATTGGAACCTTTGCTGCGCCCTCCGGCTATCAAGATAATAGGTTCATTAAAAGATTCCAAGGCTTTAATAGCTGATTCCGGATTGGTGGCCTTGGAGTCGTTTACATAGAGAACTCCATTTACTACCGCCACTTCCTCTATACGATGAGAGACTCCGGTAAATGTTTTCAAAATATCCCTGATGGATTCCACTTTAGTGCCGGCAATGACAGCTACCGCCACTGCACATAGAATGTTTTCCAGGTTATGCCGACCCCGTAGAGCAATCTCATCCACCCGACATATTGGTGTTCTCTTATTATCTAAAACAAAATATACAACATCATCTGTAATAAATGCGCCTTCCGCTAAAACCCTCTGACTGGAAAAATAAATAACCTGCGCCCGGCACTCTTGTGCCAGTTTTCTAACCTGCAGGTCTTCATAATTCAATACAGCATAGTCATCCCTGCTCTGGCAGGCAAATATTCTGGATTTAGCCTGAATATAACCTTCCATGTTTTTGTGCCTGTCCAGGTGGTCAGGGGTTATGTTTAATAAGGCACTTATATGGGGACTAAAATGACAAGTAGTCTCTAGTTGAAAACTGGAGGCTTCTACCACAACTACCCCTTCCGTCATAGTGTCCACCAGAGTGGTGAGGGGAACTCCTATATTGCCTCCGGCCAATGCCATACGGCCGTCAGTAGCTAAAATTGCCTGTAATAAAGATACCGTAGTAGTCTTACCGTTAGTACCAGTTATAGCATACAGGTCTACAGTATCCGGTTTAAGCAGATAAGCCAACTCCAACTCACCTATTATCGGCGCTCCGATGTTACGCGCCTGAACAAAGGGATCTATGTCCAGGGGTACGCCCGGACTGGCAACTACCAGGTCAAACCTATCCGGACTAACCGTGGGGTAACTACCGGTATACACTTCT
>DUMX01000049.1 GCA_012839665.1 Gelria sp. | reverse complement strand
CCGGTTTTCACTTATATGCTGTTTAATGCGGGCTTTAAGACTCATGGCCTGGCTCCTTACTGCTTGAGGTAGCAAGAAAACTTCCTAGCAAATAATATTTTATTGATAGCCAGTTTATGCAGAAAACAAAAACGAGCCCAAAAATTTGGACTCGCTACGCTTTAAAGGTCCCCGCGCTCCTCACGCTTTACTTTAAATGATTTGCTCCTTGCGTAAAGCTTCGTAAATCACCGGTACTACCTGTTTCTTACGGGACATGACTCCGTGCAGGTAAATCCGGCCGGCAGTGTCACCATAACCAAAGACTTCCTCTACTAAATCACTTCTCTCGCCGGCTACAATAAGTTCGGTAGCCTCCTCAAAAATATCAGTAACCATCAAGCACATGAACGCATAGTTGTAACGCTCACACAGTCTATTCATGGCATTTATCAGTTTGTCTTTACGCTGGCTCAAGCGACCCAGATCTACAGTTTCTACTTGAGCTATGGCAAAAATGGTATTACCACTTACATATTCCTTTAAATCCTCGCTTATCAGCTCTTCCTCACTATGCTGTTCTAGATGGGAGATACTGTAAATTTGTTTGCCCCATTCCAGGGGAGAAAGCCCTGATACTCGTTCCAGCTCCGCCGCTACCCGGCGGTCTTTAGCAGTCGTGGTAGGTGACTTGAAAATCATAGTATCAGTAAGAATGCCGGACAGCATTAAACCAGCTAAATCAGGGCTAAAATAAACCGAGTTGTTTAGAAATCTTTCTGCCACCAACGTACAGGTGGAGCCTACCGGTTCATTATGAAAATAAATGGGCATTATAGTCTGCAGGTCACCCACCCGGTGATGGTCTATAATCTCCAATATTTCCGCCTCTTCTACCCCATCAACCGCCTGCTTTTCTTCATTATGGTCTACCAAAATAACCTTCTTACGTTTCATTCCCAGTAAATCATAACGAGAAATCATTCCCAGATAGCGGTTCTCCTCATCTACAACCGGGTAGTTACGAAAACGTGAGGCCATCATATGTTTCTTCGCTTCCGCCACCGATTCCTGACTTTCAAATAAAACTAAGTCACGAGTTTTCATAATATCGGCTACTTTTTTACCTAGTATTTCCCGCAGGATTTCGGGGCTGTTATCTACATCCCGGCCGTGCCCTAACCGCTCCATAAAAATCATAGCCAAATCGCCGATAGTTAAGAGGCCCAGGAATTTATGTTTATCATCCAGTACGGGCAAGGTTTTTAACCGGTGCTGCTGCATAAAGTTGCTCAATTCAACTACTGTCATTTCAGCAGTCACATATACAATCTTTTCATTATCCAGCAGGTCTTCCACCGTGGTGCGTACATTCCTTACAATCACTGGAGCTTCAAACCCCAGCCGCTCCAAAACAAAATTACTCTCCTCGTTGAGCTCACCGGCAGCTGCAGCTATATAGAGCCCTTCATCACTGCTCTGTTTGTACACCTTATAAGCAATAGCTGCCGCTATGGAATCTACATCTGGATTTTTATGACCGATAACATAAATTGGTTTCAATTCATCACCTGCTTTCTTCTTGCATCAACAGGTTGGCAATAAATTGGGCGGCCAGGATATCTTCCAGGGAGTTGCGACTGGCGGCTATCAGGGCTATGCCTTTATCAGACTTTTGTATTGAGCTTCGGGCCCGGCGGGCTGCAGTAAGGGCGGGCTGTATTCCCCGCTGCTTATAAGTCCGAGCTACAGTACCAGTTATTACCCGCGGATTTATTTGGAAAGCAGCATCATAAGCTACCCCACCCGTGTCAGTAACTGCTAATACCACCCGGTTTTTCATATCAAATATTTTGGGGGCCTCGGCACCAATATTCGGTATCACTGCTTCTATCTGCCCTTTTTCCCGTTCTATTGCTCGCACAACTTTCTGACAGCGGGCCAGGCGCTCCTCATCTGTCCCCACCCGGGGTTCAGCCACCAGGATAATCCCGCCTCCGCTTTCACGGGCTAAACGGCAGGCTTCCCCGGCTATCTGTTCCGGTGCTACCTCTACCGGGGCCCGGGTATAATCCGGGCTGCAGCCTAGCACGGCATAAGCCCCGGCATCAAGAGCGCTTTCCAACGTGGTTGACATATCTATTACATCCACAATCATAACCAACAGTCCCTCCCGGGCAGCATCCCGAGCACCGCTGGCATCACTGCTTACAACTATTTTCTTGGACCTATCCATTTTCATACCACCTTGTACCATCAGTGTCCTTCAGTGTCCGGGCGGGGGAGGCAAATATGGCCGGGTTAAGAAGGAATAGCGTGTTGGTAGCAGGCAGCATAGATATGGCAGAGTTAAGGGATAACCCAAAATAGCGGTGGTTAATTAAGAATTAACGCCAACCGCGATTGCGATTTTTATAAGAGGTTGTGTATGTCCTTTAGGGTATGGGGCACGAAGGAATCCTAAATGGTACAAGGTGGAATGAAGATGGATAGGTCCAAGAAAATAGTTGTAAGCAGTGATGCCAGCGGTGCTCGGGATGCTGCTCGGGAGGGACTGTTGGTTATG
>DUMX01000048.1 GCA_012839665.1 Gelria sp. | reverse complement strand
AGGCCTGATATAACCCAGCGCTTATTACTTCCAACCCGCATAAAAATCCTCCTTATATGGTTTTAATTTTAATTACGTCACCTGGTGAAAAAACTTTCATAACCCACTAACCTCTACTCTTGCCCCCTGGCTCTTTGCCCTCATTGCTTTGTTTGCCCCGAGCACGGAGGATTAAATTGTATTGAAGACGAATAATGATGTTATATAGCTATTTTTGGAGGTTTTAATTTGTCAAAAAAACGTTGGACTATAATGTTGATACTCATCTTAATAATATCGATGTTGAGTGGTTGTGGTCAAAGTACCAGTACAGTTAAAGAACAGAATGTTTTGCCTTTCGATAATCAAAAACAAGAGAGTAAAACCAACCAACTGGAAGTTTGTTTTATTGATTGCGGACAGGGAGATGCCATTTTAATCAAAACCCCGGTAGGTGAATATATGCTGGTTGATGGCGGTAAGGTCGAGGAAGGGAAAAATATCAGTGATTTTCTGCGTAGTCAAGGAGTAGAACAACTGGCGGTTGTAGTGGGTACTCACCCTCATTCAGACCATATTGGCGGGTTGGCAGAAGTAATTAAAACTTTCCCGGTTCAAAAAGTATATTTACCTCGGGTTACCCATAATACTGCTGCCTTTGAGGCACTGCTTAATGCGATAAAGGGGAAAAACTTGAAGATTAGTACGGCCCGTCAGGGGGTAGAAATATCTCTGTCAGGAGTAGAGGCCCGTTTTATAGCTCCGGTGGGGGAGGGCTATGACAATCTTAATAATTATAGTGCAGTTATAAGACTAGATTATGGTGATAACTCATTTATACTTACTGGTGACGCCGAGGAGTTTTCGGAAAAAGAAATGCTGGGTAGTGGTGAAAAACTTAATGCCGATGTGCTTAAAGTAGGGCACCATGGCAGCTCCAGCAGTACCTGCCCAGATTTTGTGAGAGCGGTATCACCTCAATATGCAGTAATAATGTGCGGGGCAGATAATGATTACGGTCATCCTCACCGGGAGACCTTGACAACTTTGGATACTGCCGGAGTAAAAGTTTACCGCACC
This sequence comes from Gelria sp., assembly GCA_012839665.1. GTDB lineage: Bacteria > Bacillota > Syntrophomonadia > Syntrophomonadales > Syntrophomonadaceae > UBA4844. Next base: position 3,327 of record DUMX01000048.1, on the reverse strand, counting down.
GATTTGCACGGTACTATTAATATGAAGAGTGATGGTCAAAATATAAATATTAACAATACCACAGGTGATTTTAACCAAACCTCAAAATCTGCACTGAAACCAGAACAAAATAATGGTTATATAGGTAACAAAAACTCATTAAAATTTCACCGCAGTAACTGCAAAAGTTTACCCATAGAAAAGAATCGGGTATACATAGAAACCCGAGATGAAGCTATAGCCAGGGGATTTACACCCTGTGGTAATTGCCAGCCCTGAGGAGGTTTAAAAGTTATGCAAGCTATAATTGACCGTTTTGAAGGGGAATATGCCGTAATGGAATTCGAGGATGGTTATAAAAATATTCCCCGCCAGATGTTGCCGCCTGAAGCCAGGGAGGGAGATGTATTAGTGTTAAAGGATGAAAACTGGATGGTAGATCCTGAAGCTACCTCCAAACGTAAAGAAAAAACCGAAAAATTAGCCGCAGAACTTTGGGAGGATTAATATAGTCGCAAATCTCCCCGAAACACCATATTATGGTATAGTAGTACAACAGTTGTAATACTAAAAAAAGACTGTGCTAAGGGGGGAGATGAATGCAGATTTACTGGGTACCTTCACCCAATTACAGCAGTGGGCGGCGGGGACGGAAAATAATTGCTATTGTCAATCATATAACTGCCGGACTTATGCCGGGGACCTTGAGTTGGCTGCGTAACCCAGCGGCCAAGGCCAGTGCCCATTACCTGGTGACCAAAGCCGGAGATGTTTACCAGTTGGTTAAAGATGAGGATACCGCCTGGCATGCAGGAATTATAAACAGGCCCAGTTGGTCACTATATGATGGCAGTAATCCCAATTACTATACTATAGGGATAGAACATGAGGCCCTGGCGGGAGAGTCCCTTACAGAACCCCAATACCAGGCTACATTCGAATTACACTGCCGGTTAGTGAAAAAACACAGTATTTCTGTGGACCGCAACCATATCATTGGGCACTATTGCCTGGATAGCATTAATCGTAGAAATGACCCTGGCCCCGGTTTTCCCTGGAACAGGTTGTTTAACGATTTGGCCCGGTCAGATGCGGCAGATAGTTCTCCCAAAATTATTATAAATACTGGAAATAATAATATAAATGGTTTTTTAAAAGAGGATAGAGCCTATGGACCAGTACGAGAGATAGCAATTGCGCTAGGATGGCAGGTGGAATGGTTGAATGAGACTAAAACTGCGGTACTACTGCCGCCGCCAGATAAGGATGACAGTAAAGCCAATGCTGCTAGAGTTGTAATTGCCAGTCAGAGCCTGGCGGTAACTATATTAGGTGATAAAGCCTTTGCCCCGGTCAGGCAAATGGCAGAAGCTATGGGCTATAGAATAGACTGGGATGGTGAAACTAAAACCGTAAGAATTACGTAGGGGCTACTTTTTGTCTATTAACCCCCCATGGCCGGAGGACACATAACCAGTTATGAAAATGGTTGTATTGATATTACGAATAGGGGAAACTTCGTTTCCCACCGGAGGCTGAAGCCTCCGCTACCGCAAGTTGATTAATTGTTTAGCTGTTTCGGCAATTGAATAACGGGAGCACTTACTTAACTGTCCCCTCCACTCCTCACGCCTCACTCTAAACAGTTAGTCAATTTCATAGATTCGAAGTTATTTACTCGAAGACTTCATTATTAGCGTAGCGCCTATTTTCTTATTACTATACAAAGCCATAAGTAGTTCAAGGTCTATGATTAACTACGGTTCATTATAGCTCGTTATTTCATTTCATGCCAAGGGGGCAATGGGGAATTTTGCCAATAAAAAACCTATATAAATGGTTCCATATATGGTATCATAACGGCCAGGCGGTGATATACTGTGACTAGGTACGACAAGCTATATGCTAAGATCGTTAACAACCCTAAAAACGTTGCCTTTAGGGAACTGGATAAGCTTCTACGCAAACATGGCTTTGAACGCAGCAATCCCCGATCAGGTTCCAGTCACTATACATATCGCCATCCTGATCTAGTTCATATTTTGACTATACCTTATAAACGGCCAATAAAGGCCATATACGTAAAGCAGGCTCTTGCTGCTATTGAGCAGCTTGAACAAAGGAGTTGATGGTTATGAAAAAGAATTTAAGTTACTATTTAGATCTAAATTACGATATTAAGATTCGCCGCCTTACGGAAGAAGAAGGTGGTGGGTGGTTTGCTGAAATCCCCCTCTTACCCGGCTGCATATCAGACGGGGAAACTGTTGAACAATTACTCGTTAATATCGAAGATGCTAAAAAATGCTGGTTTGAATCTTGCCTGGAGTCAGGTAGATCCATCCCCGAGCCACAAGAGGACGCATACTCCGGCCAGCTTCGTGTACGTCTCCCCAAATCTCTGCACAAAACCTTAACTGAAAAAGCCAGGGAGGAAAATACCAGCCTCAATCAGTATATTGTCTACCAGCTTGCTCGTGGTGTTGGACATTCTATCAAGTGAGCTTATTAAGTATTCCCCTACCAAAAAAAGTCCCGGTTATAAGGCCAGAGCTCATTTGACGAATATTAAAAAGTTCTATCCAGCTAATCATAGGCATCACCTCCCTCCCCCCCCCGCGGGAAAGTGACTAACCGCCAAACGGTAACTCCAGTATCATATTAGCATATCTATTTCTAAAGAAAACACCCGAAAGGATTTTAGGTAAATAAGCAGCAAATAGACAAAAAATAAAGAGGGTTACAAACCCTCTTATTTTTCTTATGGTGCGGGTGAAGGGATTTGAACCCCCACGGATTGCTCCACATGGTCCTAAGCCATGCGTGTCTGCCATTCCACCACACCCGCATTATTTTAATTATGTACTCACGTACACGCAATATTATACTCTGATAGCAGTATTATTTCAACCGGCTTTCTTAATTGTTCATATTCAGACATATACTTAGGTTAGTGGTTAGTTCCTACAATCTCTTTATACCCGGACGGGCAGACACACGGGTCTGCCCCTACACCTCTCATGCTTTACGCCTTACTCTAAACAATTAATCAAATTGTAAATTTGGCTATTTATAAGGAAACCTTGTTATTAATATGTTATGCAAAACTCCAACCCCGGGTTTTATTATGCAAATAATCAGGTAAAATAGAGTAGTGTAACCGAAAAACTGTAAGGAGATCAGGTGTATTGGAAAACTATCATGTCCGGAGTGTGACCGTTTACCTGCTGGTCTGGTTTCTGTTGGCCCTTTTTTACAACAACTTGCTCCAGCTTACGCTGATGCTGGCTGCTATAATCCTGCTCAATTACCGTCTGGACCGTCTGGGCTCACTGCGGAAAATCACTT
>DUMX01000047.1 GCA_012839665.1 Gelria sp. | reverse complement strand
AGGCTTTCACTAAAAGGATAACACCGAGACGTTCTCTTGACACCCTTATCACACATTTTGTCCAAAAAGGTTTTGCAGCAATATCAATACTGGTAGAATAAAGCATGTATTATACTGCTCCCTTGGCGACCGCCAATTATTCTTTTAAGTACATATAACTTTTTGGAGATGGTTTTCTTATGTTGATGCATATAATTGCACTAATCAGCGGATGCTTGGCCGGCCTGGTAGGTGCCTTGCTGGGAGTCAGCGGAGGCATTATTATGCTGCCGGTTAACCAGTTCATCCTCGGTTTCAGCCCAACCATTGCGGTAGGTACCTCATTATTTGCCGCCATCTTTACTACTATATCAGGCGCTTTTGGTCATTTTCGTGACGGCAATGTCCGGGTAAAAAGTGCCTTGCTAATCGGGTGCGGAGGACTGGTCGGGGTACTGCTGGGCTCATATGTATTCAAGGCTTATCTGAGCGATAATATCGCTATACTGCAAATGCTGCTGGGCTTACTTTTCCTCTCCATGGCTGTACGCATGAGCTGGGACACCTACCGGGAATGGCGTAAGGTGGAAACCAAAAGCCCACCACCGCAGGCACCGTATAAATACCGGAGCTTGCTACTAATACTGCTGGGATTGTTAACCGGAACTATGGCCGGAGTTTTTGGCATAGGCGGAGGCTTCATCCTGGTACCAGTTTTAATCTGGTATTTTGCCGCCGAACCTTATGAAGCGGTAGGAACCACCCTTCTGGCTATGCTGCCCTATATTGCCACCGGCGCTCTGATAAAAACCGGGCAGAACTTTGTCAACCTGCCCTGCGGGCTATTGCTGGGATTGGGAGCTATAGCCGGAGCCCAGTTAGGTGTCGTAATAAGCCATAAAATAAACCCACTTGTTTTTAAACTGGTATTCAGCCTGTTATTTTTATATCTTGCCGGACAATACCTCTTCTCTGCTATAACAATAGGTTAATAGCTCTATTGGAAACCGGGTTGATATAATAATGGATGTACTAGCGGGCAGTGCTAAGGGCTTAAGCCAAATAAGTTCACAGGCTCTTTTGCCTTGGGGATTCTTGCAGTAGAATCATGCTATATATTAAGCTGAAAAGGATTATAATTAACGGCATGATCGTAGATGTCAACACCCTCCTTACGTTTCAACCATCTTACGACAGCATAAGTCAGCGGAGTAGCCAAAATTTCAAAAGATACTTTAAAAAGATATTGGTAAAGCATCATCTGCATTAGAACCCCATGCGGTACCGTTCCCAGGAAGCAGACCGTAATGAAAATTATTGTATCCAGCCCTTCCCCAATCAGAGTAGAACCAATGGTACGAGTCCACAGCCACTTTCCTCTGGTCAAAATCTTCATACGTGATAAAACAGCGGCATTAGAAAACTCCCCTACCAGGTAAGCCAACAGGGAAGCCAAAACAATTCGCGGAGTCATACCTAAAACGACCGCAAAAGCCCCTTCCGCTTCGAAAAAACCGGGAGCGGGTATAGCCATAACCAGAGTAAAAACCCCTACCATCAAAATGTTACAGGCAAAACCGGTCCATATAACCATCCTGGTCCGGCTATAACCATAAACTTCGGTAAGAATATCACCAATTATATAAGCCAGTGGAAACAAGATTACGGCTCCGGGTAGCACTATTCCCCATATACTGATGAGTTTACCCGCTATAATATTGGATAGTAACAAACACGTTACAAAAAGACAGGCAATAATAAGAAATAAATGAGATGGATTATGCTGTTCCCTCTGCAAAATCTAGTTCCCTCCCCATACAATAAATTCACCTTCATCAAACTAACTGTACTCTCAATAAGTATAAATAAGAACCCTCTTACTGGCAAAAATGTTTTTCACCGGTTTGCTAATAATACCTTCACAACCAAGGGCAAATGGTCAGAAGCCTGGGTATGGGGGATAATTTTACAATCATTTAGCTCCCAGTTATTATTCAGGAAGATATAATCTATGCGGGCATAAGGTTGGTCGGAAGGAAAGGTGTGAATACATTCCCCGGAATTAGCCTGAAAAGAATCCTGCAGATAATCCTTTACCAGACTTATCTCGGTTGATTCCGGTCGGGCATTAAAGTCGCCGCCTAATAACACCGGAGAATTGGCAGCACTCACCCGGGGTAATATTATGTTTTGCAATTGATGATAACGCTCGGCTGCTTTTAAACCCAAATGCAGGTTAAAAACTGTAAAATTAGAAAGTGAAGTCCCTATCTCCACCTCCAGACAGCAGCGCTCACCTTCACCGGGCAGGACATGATTTTCATAGTTAACAATAGGATAACGAGATAGGACAGCATTACCATATGAACCCGGGCGATAGTGCCTTACCGCCCCGTAGGCATAATTCATATTAAGCATTTTAGCCAGGAACGCCGGCTGGTGGCTCATACGGGTCTGTGGACGCCGGCAGTCTGCCTCCTGTAGAAGCACTATATCAGGATTAAGAACAGTTAGAACGTAAGCGGTCCGCTGTAGATTAAATTGACCGTCCATCCCCCGCCCATGCTGGATATTATAAGTAACTATAGTAAGGAAACTGATATCAGAATTACCAGTCATCATTTTAATAACTGAGGATAATCGCGCATTCCATGAAGTACTCTGTATACCACAACCTCATCGTCAATTACCTTATAAAAAACAATATAACTATCGATAATCAGCATACGATATTTCTGTTTGGATAACTCCT
>DUMX01000046.1 GCA_012839665.1 Gelria sp. | reverse complement strand
CTGTGGGGCGCAGGGGCTAATGCAGCTTATGCCGGCAACAGCTCAGAGCCTGGGAGTTAAAGATGCTTTTAATCCTGAAGAAAACATTATGGCCGGTACCCGTTATCTAAAACAGAAGTTGGATGAGTTTGACGGTAACCTGTCACTGGCTTTGGCAGCTTACAATGCTGGTAGTGGTACAGTTCAAAAATATGGCGGGATTCCGCCTTATAAAGAAACCCGGGCTTATGTAAATAAGGTTATAAAATCAATTGATTATATGGCCTGAAGCAAGAAAACCCCGCCCCCAAAGGCGGGGTTTATTTTATTATTACACTATGTCTATTCCCCGTCTATTTCCTTATTAAGAATTCGCTATGATAATTACTCCGGCTACAATAGTCATCAGCCCCAGGACTCGCAGGGAGGATACTGGTTCCTGTAGGAGCAGGTAGGATAAAAGAACTACCAGGACATAGCCCGAGGCCACCATAGGATAAGCTATGGAAAGCTGAACTTTGGAGATGGCAAAAATCCATACCACTGCTGACAAGGTGTAGAGCAACAGACCAGTAAGTATAGGTATATTAGTAAAATACTTGAGAAACTGGGCGAGAAAGCCCAGACCAGCGGTGTTAACCTGTGAGGTTCCAAACTTCATCACAACCTGTCCGCAGGAACCGAATATTATAGAGATAAAAACTAAAATATAGGGATGCATATGTTTCCTCCCGTTTCTTCTCTTTTAGAAAAACATCAGAATTACTACTAATAAAACCGTATACAGCAGCACTGTTATCAGAATAGGTTTATCCTGCAGCAGTATTTCATCCGGCTGCCCCCCCTTATTTTCAACATGGATTAAATACAGGTAACGAAATATGCCGTAAATAACCAGGGGAATAGTCCACATCAAATTCAAAGTGCGGCCGGAAGTAAAGGTAAACAGGGCATAGCTTATAATAGTAGCGGTAGTTACGATACTGTTCATTTCATCCAGGAGTTGGGTGGAATAGGAGTCAAGGACCACCCTATAATCCCCTTCCGCGCTTTCAGCCTGTTCAACCAGGATTAATTCATGGCGCCGTTTGCTGATGGCTAGAAATAAGGCTAAAAGCATGGTACAAATAATAAACCAGGGGGTCATAGGAACATTAATTACATATGCACCCCCTGCTGCCCGCAGTACAAAGCCGGTTGCAATCACCATCACATCTATAATTACAATATTTTTCAAATAAAAAGAATAGGCCACATTTAAAACAAAGTAAAAAGTCAAAATAAACCCAAACCAGATATTAAGATAATAACTGGTTACCAGCGAAGCCAGCAATATTATACTGCCACCGCTTATGGCCACAGCCGGGGGCAAATCACCGGAAGCCAGGGGCCGGTTTTTTTTGGTAGGGTGCTGCCGGTCCAATTCCAGGTCTACCAAATCATTTAAGATATAAACAGCCCCGGAGACAAAAGAAAAAAGCATAAATCCGGCTACCGCAGCGTAAACCATGTTGATGGTTATATTAGGAATAGTAAATATAAGGGCGGCAAATACCAGCAAGTTTTTAGTCCATTGTTTGGGGCGAAGCTCTTTAATAAATAGCAGGATTATGTTCATTTAATCGCTCCTTTGTAAACCTGCACTTGTTTTTTGGCCAATTATAAACAGGCAGATAATAAAAAGAAAGAGCAGAGGATAATTATACCGGGCCTGGCCTTCAAAAACAAAGTAAACCGCCAGGAAAAAGGCGGTATTAAGGCTGGGGATAAGTACGGCATCGCCAAGCCGTTGCCGGGTAAACAGCCCCAGCAAGAGAGGCTTAATACTTAACAACAGATATAAAATTCCGACCGAACAAAGGATGTAAACCAGGATATCAGCCGTAGCATAAAAGGTATTCAGGTTACGCTCGAAACGGATAGGGTTTTCCTCTTCAGCTGCAGTTTCAGCCATCTTATTCATGGTCCAGGCCTCGATATCCCAGGCTCCGGAAAAAAAAGTTTGTTTGATGCGTAACAGGCCCAGTCGGGCAAAGTCTCCGGGATTATCCTTAATCCATTGTTGGGCAGCAGGTTTTAATATTTTATCTAAATGGGGGGCTAATTTTTCGTTATCTTGATGTTTCTTTAGTTCAGCAT
>DUMX01000045.1 GCA_012839665.1 Gelria sp. | reverse complement strand
TTATCCCACTCAACGGTAAAGCCTAGTCCTTCAGCTACATATCTGGCTGGCAGCATGGTTCTGCCCGGCGGGATTACATACGGTGCTACGTCTATGGCCTGTTTATTGCCGTTTGTGGTTACAGCTTTTTCGCCATCTTTTAGTTTTAATTCAGCTTTACCCTTTAGGGTTGCGGTTCTAGTAGCGTTATCCCACTGGATATTGCTGTCGGTTACTCCTAGTGCATTACCCAAGAATCTTACAGGCACAAAGGTACGGTTGTTTTTTATCAAGGGGGCTACGTCCATTTTGACTTTGGTTACTTTATCAGAACCTATGTCCTGGGTGTAGTAGTTGTAATCGCTTATTTTAAATACTACTAATTTGTTGGGTGTTACTAGGGTTTCATCTGCCTTAACAGTGGTAAAGCCCGGTATGGTTACCAGGAAAGCCAGCATTATAATAAGTGCGATAATTTTAATTTTCTTCAAGTGAATTCCTCCTTATGGTTACCGATAATTCGGTGTATTTAGTATTATCTTACTATATATTTAGACGTTGAGAAGGGAATATTAGTTCTGCCTCCTTCCTGAAATATTGTCAGAAAAAAGAAAGCCCTCCTAAATGGAGGGTTGATTGAATCTCCCACGACTGAAGCTGCCTCAGTCCTGTCCACCCTGCAAGATAAATAATAATCTGCATTTTTAGCATAATGCTTATTAGAAAAGTGGATAGGCAATACTGGACAAGCAAAAAATAAGGAAGCAGGTCTATTTGTAAACAGTGACATACTCCCCGGAATGAATTCCGGGGTTTTCCCGCACGTGTTTTATAAACAGTACATCTTCCCTCTGTCTTACCTTCCTGGAATAGCAACCTACTATTCGTTGCTTATGCACAAAAATCTTATGGAACCGGTTTTCAATAAGTGGAAATCGGAAATTTTAAAAAACTCCATCCCTGAATGGAGTGAAGATAGGGCTTCCTGACAGGTAGATAAATAAAAACCCCAGCCTTTTTAGTCGGGGAGTTTTATTGACGTGTAATTTTTTACATGCTATTATTTAATTATTAAAGGAGTTGCCGCTTTTTGCATGGCGGTTAGTCCAAAATGAACTTTGAAACCGCCTTATTACAAGGCGGTTTCGCTATTTCTTAAGCATAATGCATAGAGAAATAATGCCTAAGATCACCAGGCAAAATTGAAACAATTCGCCATATGTAATCATAGGGCATCACCTCCCTTCGCGGGAAGTGACCAACCGCCAAACGGCAACTCCATTAGTTATTATACCAAAAAAAGCAGTACTGCAAATACTGCCTTAAGAGTGTCAAAATTCGATTCCTGGAAGTCTTCCGGGAATCAATTCATTTTTTGATCTTCCCTGCCGGGAAGACCCCTTCCTGAACGGAGTGAAGGAAGGGGTAGTTCATAATTTGCATTTGGTATTAATTGAGAATATTTCTCTAACAGATAATTCATTCCCTCTGCATTATCGGTAACTGCCAGTTTCAGGCTTTCCTCTAAATATTTGTGCCTGGCATTTGCTTCATTGATTACCTGTCCCCAATCTTTCACATATACAGCAACATTACCATTTCCTCTTTCCAAGTAACAATAGTCTTTTTTCTCCCCCATAATATATTTTGCATCATCATCTAGCTCGCTACCTACAATTAAAAATACCCAGCGCGTTTTATCTTTTGGGAATCGCGGATTTTCGGCTACCTTGCGTGAATATTGTGTTATTTGATTTATTTCCAATTGTCCAATTTTCACAGAGGGCCTTTTTAACTCTACCACTAGATTTTCAACCTCATCTGGTCGACCTAAGCCATACTGGTTCCATAAACACAAATCAGGTATAGCACTTAATTGTTTAACTTCTTCCTTACTTAAGTCTTTAGCCAACTCACTTCTCCCTAAAAAACCAACATATTCCTTTAGCACATTATAAAGTTTTACATCATCACACCCGTAAGTGTAATGCTCCCCAAATATCCATAATTCATTTAACAGTATTTTATGGAGTTGACTTCTTTCTTTTAATTTCTTTGATAATTCAGGCTCATATATTATTTGGTCTAAGCCATTGAGAAATTTAAGTCGGTCTGAAACCATTTTAGTAGTGCTTATCATGGCATTTAGAGTAGTCTTTTGCAGAATATCGGAAAAGTCTTTTATTTGTTCATCAGATAGTTCTAAAACCTCTTGGAAAATACGATGCAGTCCCGATGGGCGCTGCTGCAAGGCTTCTTTTATGAGGTTTAGCATTAACTTTTTTTGCTTTTTGGGGGTTTTCGGGAACTCGGGCAATTGCCTTTGCATAGTAATAGCACATATATCAAAGACTTTACGCTCAGCTATATCTAATATGTCTTTCGGTTGTCCTTTATAGGGGTATACTCCATCCTTTTGAAACTCCTTAATAGTATTAGCAGCGGATTTTTTTAACCATTCATTATAATAATCCCTGACCATATCTTTGGCCCATGAACGAATCTCACCCAGACCAGGGTCTGCATCCGGAAAATCTAATAAGCCGTTATCCCTTAATTCGTTTATATAATCGCTTTGTACATAAACCGCTATGGGCAAGTCGCCATGATTAACCTGCAGGGGACCATTCCAAAATGAAACACCTTCTTCCGAGCACATATGGAGTCTATTGTAATTGCCTTTTTCCCAACAAATGAGCCTCATGGTTCCCGTAACATTTCGCTTTTCTAAATCAATGCTAAAGTCTGATACAACTTGATCGGCAACAAATTCTTCCGGGTTAATTGCTGTTCCATTAACCATGATAGTTATTCCAGGATAGCTAAGTAAATATGGAGCAAATTCAGCAACAAATTCATCAATCAATCCTTCATCATTATTAATTAAATCAGATGTCTTATCTGGAATTCCTTTTACAACAACTCGTACTCCCGTTGAGGGAGCAGTATCATTAGCTACTGGCTCAGTACAATCTATTTCATGAGGATTATCACCATGACAGTTAATTAGAAATAAGGAAATAGTTCCATCTGGGTTTTCGTAATATGATTCCCAGGTTAATTGTTCACCTAAAGAAAGCGCCTTATATCTTCCTTCCCCATTTTTACCATGGTAAAATCTACCCTTGGGTGTACAATCCATATAAAGTTTTTCAGAATTTCCCAGATTGCCAAAGGTGCTTTCTACTTTTTGATAATTTATTCCATGCCCGTTATCTTTTACAGATATTACTTCAATTCGTCCGGCTATATTCCTCACAAATTCAACTAAAACCTCGGTGGCATCCGCATCTAAAGCATTCCATATTAACTCTTTTACAGCATCAATGGGTTGAGTTTTTGAGTATCTAAAAAGATAATCGGGGGCTACTTGAAGGCTAAATACCGGCATCCCGATTCCTCCTAATGATTCAGTATTAGAGTATATATTAGGCAACATGTAATAATTTCCTCCTTTTAGCTATGAAATCGGGAATTTTTGTTAGTCCCCTCTTCCTAAAAACCAAAAAGCCCGGGTCTGCGTTGCACCCGGGCTTAAAGGAGAGAGGGAGAAATGCCTTGCGGCATAAAAAAAGAGCCTAATAATAGGCTCTTAACGTTCAGCAGCAATGGAAGTTTTACTTAAAATAAATCCGTTTTCTGCTGATAATATGTTTGGTATTTCTGCTGGTGAAAATACAGTTACATTTAATCCACCGTAGTTTGCTAGCCAATGATGAGTAGCAATATCTGACTCATCACCTTCTCTAGCTAATACTAACACACCCTCATCTCTTGCTATTCTTGAACATATATCTAAACTAGCACCGCAATCTACTATGACAAGTGAAAACCGGGATTTAATCTGATCCACCAGAGAATGGACATTAACCGGTACTCTTAAATGTTTGTACGGATCCACAGGCCATACGGTTACTTTTCCGTATTGTATAGGTGCTTTAGCCCCTGGTATGCGCCAATCAGTGTCAATAAGTTCTTCTTTTGGTATCCCTAATGATAACGCTGCCATACTTTCCGAGGTACCACATACTAGTGCAGTGTTCTCAAACTGTTCTACCAGTATTGCACTGACTTCTCCTGCATGAGCAGGTCGTGAAGGACAGACAACGTATAATGCACCCTCATTAGGAATAGTAATGCCCTTGTTTCCACCTCTAGCACCTGGCAAAACTGTTAGTTTGGGTTTTTCAGGGAAGTCTTTGGGTGTAAGAATTTTCTCAACTGCATCTTCAAATGAAACACACATTATAGCATGAGGATATGATTGTTTTACCGTCCAGTCTGATACTGTGCCTGTTCCTATGCAATAGACAGGGTATTTATTGACAGTATATTTTATGTTTCTTGTATTGGTAATCACGAAATTAGCCTCTTTAGGATCAGACACTAGGTTTATTCTATTATCTATACCCTGAAGACCTAATAATAAGACATTCGGTCTATTTTCCATACATACTTTATTTCTTCCCGTTTCTTTTGCTTGATATAGCATTTTATCAGCAGATTTTAAAATGTCTGCACCAGGATACCATTCAGCAACTCCTGCCGAAAATGTGGTTTGTATATTACCACTGTTGGGTGCTGTTACAACTCGTTGTGACCATTTCTGACGTAAGCGATCAATTAAATAATGAGCTTCGCTTGCCGTAGTGTCGGGAAGGCAAATTACAAATTCTTCACCTCCGTATCGAGCAACTACATCGGCAACTCTAGTTTCTGCCGTTAGGAAACTACCTAATGCTGCTAATACTGCATCCCCTGCATCATGACCGTAAATGTCGTTAACGTTTTTAAACTTATCTATGTCTAATATTACTGCTGAATAGTATTTGTTTCGCTGTTCTCTTTCTTGCATCCATTCATTTAAAAATCTTCGGGTATATAATCCTGTTAATGGATCGGTTTCAACTCTTGACCACAACTCTTGCAATCTATAAATTAGAGCATAAACCTCTTCTATTACTGAAGGGGTTATTTTAGATACGCATTTATCGGCTCCCGCTGTCATAAAGGATTTGTCTCCTTTTAAAACAACTATAGGAATTAGTGGTTTTTGCCTACGAAACTTTTTTACAAAATGGGTTCCTTTGGAAGCCGGGATAACAATAGCATCGTATTCTATGGTTATATCTTCTGGTTCGGAGAATTTTAATTTAACAAATTTATTATCAACAATTACGCCTGACTTAGTAAATGGCATTAAGCGTTTTTTAAGCTTATGTTGCTTTGTAGCTGGCTCTTCTTTAATATCTGCAATAGGAACTGGTAAAGCAGAATTGACTTCTTGAGGCTCTTCAACATTTTCTTTCTCAAGGACTTTCTTTTTTTTAACTAGTTTTTGTATTTTCTCTTTCACAACTTCTTTTATTGTATGTTTTTCTTCAGGTATTTTAATTTCCGGTATTTCATCGTCTGGTAATTCTGCGGTTTCTGCAAATGAATCAGGAAGGTCTTTTATACGCCCAGGGTTTTGAATACGATACATTATTTTGTTAGGAGTAACTGGATCGAAAACATAACAATACACTCCCCAAGGAAGAAGTTTTTTTATCCAATCACGAACATCAGGCATATCAGGTGTTCCTGGAAGGAAAATGACTCTTATCCCTGATTTTCTCAAAGGGATAATAATAGAATTCAACAAATCTTCTTCACCACTTAAATGGGGTGACAAAACAACGGTTTCGGAACTTGTTTCCCGAACAACATCAAGTAATATCGAACGATGATGACATCGTTGTATTTCAGCACTCTCTAACTTTGACTCTATTTCACTTATACCCGTTGCTAGCAAAATTGACACAAATTTCACCTCTCTCTTAAAGGAAATTAGGAAGCCCCGTTTGGGGCTTCCTGTGAATTAAGCTGCCTTAACAGTTATTTTTATACCAGTCCTTGCGTCACCATCAAAATCAAGGTCACAAAACCCAGGGACACAAATTAATTTTCCTTCAGAAAATCTACTTGCAATTGCAACCGCTTTTACGGCCTGATTTACTGCACCAGCACCTACCGCTATGAGTTCTACTGCCGAATTGGTTTCTAATGCTCCCATGATTGCACCTGCTACTTTATTGGGCTTTGAACTGGTTGCGACCTTGAACTGTTCTGTCAATTCTGTCAACTTGATCGACTCCTTTCTATTTTTCTGACATGGGACAATAACTATGACTTTTGCCCAGCCAAAAAAAAACGAGCCTGCTATTTGCAGGCTCTCGGTAATTAATTAATTAGATAATGCTTCTATTCTCCTAGTCATCGTAGGATGTGTGGAAAAAATAGAATTTCTTTTTTCAGGGTACATTTCATTGATTTTCTCAAAATACGATATAGTCGCTTCCCTATAACCTATGCTGGCAGCAAAGCTATCAGCACCATATTCACGATTACGACAATAAATTCTTGAGGCTAGTCTTACTATTCCCGATAGTATCCACTGAATAGCTTTTAATACGCAAGCAATCATGAAAAAGGGCAAGTATATGAGTGGAATTCTACCATTAAGGGATACTATGGTTAGTATCACTAATCCTGCTGTTAATGTAATATCACCTATTCTGGAAGCAGCATAATTGGCAGTTACAAATGTTAAATCCTTATTTGCAATATGTCCACATTCATGGGCGATTACTGCTGCCACTTCATTACGATTAGCTATTCTTAATAAACCAGTAGTAATAATTATTGCATCGCCAACAACTGATGCGTTCGGAGATAATTCATCTTGCATAAAAACTTTAGGTCTTTTCTTTAACTTCGCTCTTTCAAATACTTCTTCTAAAATTGGATTAAGAAACGCTGCCTCTTGCTTACTAAGTGGCCTATGTGGAAAATGGGCTCTTAAAAACTTAGCTCCGGATGTGGAAAAGAATATAATTGATACTACTGATACAATAGTTGTTATTGTCGCTCCCATAGTCCATGAAACCTGAAAATGAGCTAAGGGAATCATTAATACAGCAAAAAGAACACACCAGCTAATGCAAAAATTAATTGTGAATAAAATATATGCCATGATATACCTCCTATTTAGCCAAGCTTATGTTATACGATCCTGAAAATAAGCAATTATCAGCTCTAGGGCAAAATCGCCTTTATCTATTCGGGTATCTTTCCCCTGATATATTGGGTCTAATCCGTATTGTGAACACATGCGGTTGACGACAGCTATTTGCCCAATCAAACTATCGTGGATTCTCGAACGGCTCTGATCTATACCAACAAGTTCCTCAATGGTTTCCCGATCACTATTGCCCTCATTAATCTGTATAGTAATACCCTGCTTAATCACTATATCAATGTATTTAACTGCACTTTCAAGCAGGTTTTGTACGATAGACTTTTTCCTATTTTTAAGTGATTCCTCAGCATCTTCGGCATCAATAGCCCGTAATAATGCGTTTATTCGCTGTTTTATGCTCATTTTAACCCCTCCCCATAATTGCTTGATTACAATATAGTTTAGCATAAGGTTCATCGACTTCTGCACGTCCGAGTCATTGCAAACGGACCGGAGAATTGGCAATGGAACAGGTGTTGGCCTAAAACATTAGTTAAATCCTGTGAAAGCTCTTGATTTATCTGTCCTTTTGATAAACTAAATGCAATAAAGGAAGCCAGGAAAACAAGTTGACCTCTAAATAAAAAACAGGAGGTCATAACATGGAGAAGAAACAGAGAAGGTATAGCGTAGATTTCAAGTACAAGGTAGTGCAGGCATATTTAGACTCAGATAAGACCCAGCTGGAGATATGTGAAGAATATGGGATATCGAGGTCATCACTTATCAAATGGAAAAAACAGCTACAAGAGAACGGAATTGATGCTCTGCAGAATAAAAAGAGTGCTCCCCATAATCCGGCCAAAAAAACAGCCGAGAAAATAGTAGAACAGGTAGTGGAGCTTAAGAAAAAAGAAGAACATAAATATAAAGGACTTAGAGCCTTTGCCGATTTCTTAAAGAGATTTGAGGGAATAAATCTTTCCCCCACTACCTTAAGTAAAATATTCAAGAAAAATGAGATTCCTAACGGAGATGAGAATTACCAAGAAAAAAGAGCCCAGGTCAACCCCAAAAAACAGGAATTACTTGAAAAAGAAATCCTGGAAGAGATTGATCACTGGGAAACCTTTGAAAGAGATAAGCCGCAGGAACTCTGGCAGATAGATATAACATCTTTTTACATCAAAGATGAAGGGAAAGTATATTTGATAGATATCATAGATGATCATTCCCGCTATATAGTGGGATGGGGATTGTTTAGAGAACAAAAGGCAGAGCATGTAATAAAGGTATTCCAGGAAGCCGTTGACCATTATGGCCCCCCTAAAGAAGTATTGTCAGATAATGGCCGCCAGTTTGTTTCCTGGCATGGTACAACCGGATTCCAGGTGCTATTCAATATCAAGCATATCAAAGCCAGACCTCACCATCCCCAGACCCTGGGGAAATTGGAGAGATGGCATGGGAGCTTGAAGAAAGAACTGATAGATATAAAATTCTTTCATTCTCTGGCAGAAGCCAGAGAAGAAATTGAAAAATATATAGACTACTATAACTATCGTAGAACCCACAGTTCCTTGGAAGGATTAGTACCAGCCGATAGATATCACGGTATTGCCAATCAGGTGAAGGAAGAAATACAGCAAAATAGCAACAATTCTAATCCTAATCGCACCCGGCTTTACCTGGTAGGAAAAGTAATGGGACAGGATATTAGCCACCGCTATAATGCCACAACTGGAAACTATAAGAAGGGGTATGCGAATCTAGTTCCGCATACCCCTGGGTATCTATTTTACCAAATTCAATTTCTTTAGCATCTTCAGCGTGGGCATTGGGTACTATGAATACTGCCATCAATAATACAGACAATATGATTGGAAATAATTTTCTCATAATTACCATTTCCTTTCTCTATATTGGAATTCCCCAGTCTTTAAAATTAAAGCTGTGGAATCAGCTCCAATCAACCCTTTTTTAGCAGGGCCGAAAGTAAAGTAGCCTTCGGTCATTTTATTGTAATCAACTTCAAAAGTGTACGATTGCCCATCGGCTAGCCTGTTATCATCATGCAGTATATAATAGCTATCATCCGGTTTAGGCCCAAAATG
>DUMX01000044.1 GCA_012839665.1 Gelria sp. | reverse complement strand
AGGATTATAAACCCACCCGGACCGCTGGCTGTACGCAGCATCTCTTCAAATAGCTGGGGTTGAATATCGGGGTGGAGCAGATTAATAATCATTCCCAGGGCAACGATAAAAATTAGCAGGAGACCGCCACCCATCAAGCCGTAGCGTAAATATGCCCTGCCCTCCACAGATTTTATCCCCAGGTCACTAAGCCGGGCCCGATTTAAGACTACAGTAAAAAGCAGAACCAGCAATACGGTGACAATGAATTGAAAAACATAGGCCACTGTAAAAAGCGCCAGGGTAGTATCACCAATTCTTGATGTTGCCAACCAGGATTCTACTACTTCGCTGTACCGGGCAAAAAACATCCCGGCCCCCATAATGCCTATAAATATTGCAACTATCTCCAACAAGCCCCAACGCGGCTTTTCCACCTGTTCCATACACCGGCCTCCCTCACTTTTTTAATTATACACCGAAAGATAGCATAGAACATAATCAGGGCAGGATAACCTTCGTTATAAATTCTGCTAATGGGAAATACTATTTAATACGGAAATAGGGGTTAAATTACCCCTTACACCTCACCAATAAAGACCAGGAGGTTAGATATTATGTCGCCATTGTTGTATATAATACTGCTTACTGTAGTCCTGCTAGTAATGCTTTACTGGGTACTGGATTCGCACAGTCCCCGGCGGGAGCAGCGGCTAAGAGTACCCGATAGAATCAGATTTGCTTTTGAGTCGGCACAGGAATTATTTAAGTATCTGGAAGAAGGGGAATTTTATCTGCCTGATGATAGTATAAAACTAATGCCTGCAGAATCTGGTCAGCTACGAGCCTATTGGCATCTTAGTCAGGGGAAATGGCAGGAGATATTAAAACAACTGGGTACAAAATCTGGTGATAAACAACTGGTAATACGTTTATATCAGGATAATAATGAAGATTGCTACCAGGAAATACCGGTCAAAAAACCGGTGGGAAGTTATGACTGGGAGGTTCCGAGAGAATCCCCCTACTATATTAGCCTGGGTATAAAAAGCAGGGATAACTACACGCCTGTGCTAATCTCCAGCGAACTAAAGCAAACTTAAATGTTAGACGCAGATTAACAACGGCGGGACGGCACAGGGGCCGTTCCCTACAAACAGACGCAGATTAACGATTGTTCGTAAAAGATTGAAATAAAGAGAAATACGAGGTATTTCAACGTTAATTTTTAATTCTTAATTCCGTTACCGGGTTTCACCGACGTTCTGTAGATGTACCTTGACCTTTACCTGAATATTGGCATTCTGAATAAATTCAGGCTTATCTATATCTTTCTCCAGTACGCGGCGGTTCTTAGCCAGGGCAAATTTAGAGATATCAATGCAATCAACTTTTATTTCTTCCTGCATCTTATTAATAAATATCTCACACTGGGTTTGTACCTGCTGTTCTATGGTTTTTTCAATCTCCTGCAGGTGTTCTTCCGTTATCAGGGCTTGATAGCCATGTTCCTCCAGACTTCCGTTTAGTTTTACGGTTATGAAAAAGTTATGTCCTTGCTGATTCTGATTATACTTTACTTTCCGGCTGTTACTGACCAATACTGCCCCCCGGTGATAAGTCCCATCCACCTTTCTACTGAAGGGTAAAAAGCTTCTCCCTTTTATACCACGCAGCAGTACCAGTTCATGACCTTCTTCTATGTCCAGTTTTTTTACCAGGCGGTCTTTTTTAAATATGGCTACCCCGCTTATAATCACCCGGTCCCCTCTTTGTTCCAAAATCGGGGCTACCGGATTTTTACCTGTACTCTGATAACGCTGAAACTCCTCCATTCTAGTAACCGGTATAAATGTTCTCTGTTGAATGCCATTGAATAAGGCCACCAGGTAAATTCCCATATTATTATAGTTTTTAATTGGCGTTTTAAGAATATCCTCACCCCGCCCGGCAGCTACGGCAAAATACATAGAACCAGAAACAGTGGGGCTCCGCAGTAGAGAATCTAAAAAAGGATTTAAGCCAGTGCGGGCCAACTCTTCACCCATTATAATAACCTGATTCATTCCGGTTACATAGGTATCAGCATCGGTAAGGCCCTGTCGCTGACGGGCATCGGCTATGGTAATACCGGAGAGAGTTTTTATGTTTACCGGTTTTTCAGCTTTAGGAGCCAGGTTAGGTACCAGAGTAGTCAAATCTACCAGCTTATAACCAGGTTCAGCAGGTGGGTCGGAGGAATCAGCACTACCGGATAAATGCACATCATATGCTGCTGCCAGTGGAAAAGATAAATCTTCCAAATCTTGGGAATCCCAACAACCGCACAGGTTAAAAAGTAAAAAAACAATAATTATCAAGCCGGCTTTTTTAAGCACTTTGGGCCCCCTTCCCCCGAATGACTGTAATCACCAGCATAAGCAAAGGGTATAACAACCCGACCAGCAGGAAAGTATAGCCGGCATATTCCGTCCATTTAAAAGCAATGATTAGATTAGGAGGTAATAGAGCCAGGATATAAATGGGCAATGCAATCGCCATCACCACCAGGTGAAAATATTTATCCCGTTTAACATGTAGCACCTCACCTAAGGAGTAAGCTGCAGCGAAACCCAGGTTCATAACCGGACGGATACCCACACCCATCCACACCGTCAATAATAAAAACTCCGGCCTTTCCAATACCGGAAATTTTATAGTTTTCAATACCGTAAGTGCCGGCCAGTTTATTATTTGTATAGTTTCACTGCCCCAGACCAGCAGGCATATCAAGGTCAAAATTAAATAAACCAGGGTAGTCCACCCTAAACCCAGTATCCCTGCCTTAATTACCTCACTCTTGCTCTTGACCAAGAAATAAAATACCAGCAGAACTTCCATTCCGGCATAAGCATAACTGCTGGGCAGAACTCCCCGGACTATAGCCTTAAACCCGGCTCCTCCCACCGGTAGGAGATTAGTATAATCCGCATTTACCAGAGGTATCATGAACAAAAATATTAACGGTAGAATTATCCAAAATAGCACTTCGTTTAACCGGGCTACCACCCGAGCATCTTTGTTTATTATATAAACTATTGCCAGCACTACTACCAAAGCAACAACCGGAACTGGCGTACGGGGCAAAAGAAAAATAACAGTTATCTCAGTAAATATTCGTACTACCGTAGAATTAAAAAAAATCACATAAAATACGAACAGGAAAACCATAACCGAGCCTAACCAGCGCCCAAACAAGAAGTGATTCATACTGACAAAACTTAATTCCGGCATGCGGCGCCCCAATCGTTCAATTATAATCAGCATCAGTAAAGGAACTAGAGCACCCAAAAGTACTGCTAACCATGCGTCCTGGTGCGCCTCTGCACTTACCAAACGGGGGAGGCTAAAAATCCCCATGCCAACTTGAGCCCCAATAATGATAAATATTAGCTGTTTGCTGGTAATGGTATCAGTACTATTCACCTGCTCCCCCCTCTTTTCCGGTTCTGCCCTGGCGCTGTTTCTGCTGAGTTGGTATAGACATGGGCCTTTTATTCATTTTCCATAACCAGGTGCGGAAGAAAACGTCTTTCAAATCAGCATAACGTCCGGGGGCAAAGGGAGCAAAATACGGAACGCCCAGGCTTTCCAGGCTGCAAAGATGGGTAAGCATAAATAACCAACCCAGGGAAAAACCAAATAAGCCGAAAATGGCGGTAAGAATAATCAGCGGCAGCCGCAGGATGCGGGTAGCCTGTACCACCGGACCTGAAGGCAGGGCAAAGGTACAGATAGTAGTAATGGCAATAATAATTATTATGGCCGGGCTGGCTAGTTTAGCAGATATGGCTGCCTGACCCAGGATAATACCTGCCACCACCCCCGCAGTCTGCCCTACCGGACCGGGTATACGCAATCCTGACTCGATTACCATTTGAATGATAAATTCCTGAATCAATACTTCAATCAAAACTGGAAAGGGTACTTCCTTACGAGCCTGGGCCAGGCTGACGACCAAATTCGCTGGCATCAGTTCCGGAGTAAAACTAATCAAGGCAATATAAAGAGCCGGAAGTGAAACGGCAATAAAAAAGGCAAAATAGCGTATAAACCTGATAAATGAACCTACAAAAACACGCTCCAGATAATCCTCCGAAGCCTGAAAAAACTCAACAAATAGTGATGGTAAAAAAATAGCGGTAGGGGTGCCATCTATCATTATGGCTATCCGGCCTTCCAGCAATTCAGCTATGGTTTTCTCAGGGCGCTCACTGGTCCATATCTGTGGAAAGAGAGAGTAAGGCTTATCCTCAATCATCTGAATAATACTTCCAGCACTAAACACCCCATCTATATCAATACGGTTAAGCCGGTCATTAACCTGCTCCAGCAAACCCTGGTCAACTATATCATCAATATACAAAACTGCCACCGGGGTACGGGTACGCTGGCCCACTATAGTTTTTTTTATCACCAGGCGGGGAGTACGCAGGTGGCGCCGGACCATAGCGATGTTTATATCCAGGTTTTCGATAAAACCTTCGCGGGGGCCACGTATAGCCTTTTCCGAAGGGGGTTCTTCGATAGCTCGGACCTGCCCGCCGTGAATATCGATGATGACTGCTTCCTGGATACTCTCAAAAACTAGTACCAGCATACCGTCAAAGATACTGTGCACCATCACCGCGAAGCTATCGGTTTTACGTAATTGTCCCACACTGATGGATGTGCGAATTATGAGGTCCATGCGGTCAGTATTATTATAGTCACCTGATTCCCAACCCCCACTGTGCATCATCAGGGGCTTTAATACATGTTCATTTAACCTTTTAGCATCGACAACATCATTAAAATAAAAGGCACAAGCCTGCAGCTTCATCTCACTATCCAGGTAGAAAGGGCGGGCAATCAGGTCATGGCTTTTCTCTACATAAGGTCGTAGCAGAGCCATCTTATCGTCATAACCCTGCGGTAGTGGAATATCCGGTATTCCCTTAGTATCATGGCCACCTTGCGGTTGAGTTTCCTCACCCCGGCGGGGAATTTTACGCATAACATTACTCCAGTTAAAAAATACTTGTAGGCATATTTTTAACCAGGAGATGTTTTTATATCCGTAAAAAATAGCCTGGGAATAGATTTCTTAATCTATTCCCAGGCTATGGTACAAAATATGTACACACGCAACCATCCATGAAAATGTTTTTACGTGCTCTTCCTGTACAGTAGCACGTAATCTGTAGGGGCGGACCCATGTGTCCGCCCGCGGGATTGCAGT
>DUMX01000043.1 GCA_012839665.1 Gelria sp. | reverse complement strand
TCAGTTCATAAATAGCCATTAGAATTGGCGTTCTTTCCTGTTCTATTTTAATTACTTCTTCATTTAATATATCTAATATAACCGGGTCATAAATACCTGCCCTTTCTCGCATAATACGAATTGCTATTACTTCCGGCATAGGTGTACTTATAAGACTTTCAAAATCTCCGGCAACTCTTAATATACGTGATATCAAGGGAATATCATCTTCACAATGCGGGGAAGATGGATAACCGCTACCATCAAAATTCTTCATCTGGAAATTAATGGCTTCGGCAACTTCCTCCATACGGGGAATGTTTTTTAGCAAATCGCATCCGATTTGGGGGTGACTGTAAAATAGCTCTGTCTCTTGAGGAGTAAGGTTATCCTGATGAAATGCCCGCTGCAGAATTCGTGGCGGTACCGTAACACAGCCAATTTGAGAAAGTAAAGCCGCTAACTCAACCTTCCATATATCCTTTACCCCCAGTTGTGTGGCTAGATTTTTAGCCAGGCTACGAATAAGGCCCAAGCGACTGAATGCCATGGGATTGACCAGGGCCAGGATATCTACCAACACTTTGATACTCCCCTTCAGAGTCTGGTCAAGCAATTCACGTTCCGCATGAATTAAACGGTACTGCTCCATACCTGCGTAAACCTGTTTTAGAAATATCTCTGCAGGGCAAGGTTTAGTTAGAAAGCGAAAGATATTACCCTGGTTAATAGCATCAATAGCTGCCTGCATATCAGCCTGACCAGTAAGCATAATTCGAACTGTATCTGGAAACATATCTCGTGCCCGGGCAAGTGTCTCAATACCATCCATTTCTGGCATTCGATAATCAGAAACAATTACAGCAAAAGGACCTGACCTCTTTAAAATACTTAAGGCCTCATTTCCACTCTGAGCCACGGATAATTTTAATTTCCCGCGTAAAACCCGTCTATAGGCATACAAAACATTGACATCGTCATCTACCAGCAATACCTTTTTATTCATGGGCCGTCCCCACCTTCTTTTGTAAATCATCGGCTACATTTATCCAATAATCCATATCCAGTGCCATCCCCTGATTCTGTAAATAATTCAGGCTTAGTTTTTCCTTACCACCAATTGTTTCTCCGACCCAGTTAAGGAGGGTATCAGCTATATATACAGCCATTAGCATACCCGAACCAGGGTGTGGTGCCTGCGAAGGGTGGTGATGAAAAGCCACGGCCTCAACCAGCTCTTCTTCAAATCCCCAGATACCCAGCAGATAAGCACCAATTTCGGCATGAGATATCCCGGTTAGCTCATATTCGGCTTCCGCTAATGAATAACCGTGCTCCCGACTCATCTGTATAACCTGCCGAGATATATCCGGCATATGAGCTAGCAAAAGGTAGCCTATATCGTGTAAAATCCCAACTAACATGGCCTTTTCAGCAAGTTCTTTTTGTACTTTCTCCTCTTGCAAAATCTTTTTAGCCAGGTAACCCACCAACAGGCTGTGGTCACGTAGAGATAATACCGATGATAACACCGTGCGCCCCGGTGGAAAGGAACTGAATATGTTCACATGAATAACCAATGCCCGCAAAGTATCCAGACCCAGGAGGGCAACGGCCTGGTCAACACTATAAACCCGGTGTGGTAGTCCAAAGAAAGCAGAATTAATTATCTGCAAAACCTTGGCTGTCATGCCCAGGTCTTTATTAATAATGCTGCCAATACGTTTGATAGATGGATCCGGGGCATTAATTTCTTCGAGCAGTTCATAATATGTCGAAGGAAGACTGGGTAAATTTTGTATTTCAGTAGCCAGGCGAATATATTTTCGGTTGTCCAGTAAATCTCTCAACTGGCAGATGCGTTCAACTAATATTCTAAGTTCCTCAGCCGATGTGGGCTTATTAATAAATTGATGAGCTACCTCGGTGGATCCCAGCGCAGTTAGTCGGTCAATGTTTCCAGATAAAATAATGCGCACTGTATGGGGATGGGTATGAGCAACCTTTTCTAGTAACTCAACACCGTTACAACCCGGCATGACCAAATCGGTAATTACCACATCCACATCGTATTGTGCCATTAATTCCAGTGCACTCTTCGCACTGTCAGCAAATAGAATCTGCCACCGCTCGTTCATAGTTCGTAGGCGACGCCGCAAGCTATCAAGAATATAAGTCTCATCATCGACAAAAAGGATAGTGTTCCTGGTTTTATTTTTATTATTCATAAAAACTATCAGCCTCGTCTTTCACTGGCAAGTAAAGGGTAAAGCATGTACCCTTATTTTCCTCTGAGTCCAAAGTAATTCTCCCGCCATGCTTATTTACAATAATATCATGCGTAATAGCTAGTCCCTGTCCTGTACCCTTCCCCACATCCTTGGTAGTAAAAAAAGGGTCGAAAACTAAATATTTAACCTCAGCCGGAATCCCTCCCCCGTTATCAGCAACTTCTACGACTGCCATGTCTCCTTCTCGCCTGGTTCTAACCTGAATAAGCCCCTTGTGGTATCTTCCATTATTTACCGCATCCCTGATGGCATGAGCACTATTAATGATAAGGTTTAGTATCGCCTGGTTAATTTCATCAATAACGCAATATACCAAAGGTAAATCTGGACTCAGTTCTGCTTGTAACTCGGCATGATACTTCCACTCATTTATACAAATTTGAATGGTACTTTCTACCCCTTTGTTTAAATCGGCAAGAGCTTTAACACCACTGGACGAGTGCGCAAAATCCTTCATAGTCAACACCAGTTTACGTACCCGCTCAATACCCTCTCGGGACTGTTCTAGTGCATGAGGGATTTCCTCCTGCAAATAATTCAGGTCAATTCGTTGCTCCAGGTGATAAATCTCTTTAACTAGCTCTATTTTTTCCCCAACCTGTTCACATTCATTAACTAATTGCCGATATTTTTCCAGCAATAGTGCAAAATCTACCAATGCATCCTCCAAAAAGTAAATATTATCTCCTACATACTGCATGGGAGTATTAATTTCATGGGCAATGCCCGCAGCAAGCTGACCAATGGATTCTAGCTTCTGTGACAACGCTTGTTGAGCCTGGTGCTGCTGTTGTTCAGTAATGTCCTGAAAAACTATAGTAAATCCCATTATCTGTTGGTCCGCTCCCAACATACGACTTATCGTACAAGCAATAATTTTATGGACTTGATTGCAGCACAATAAAGTAAGGTTTTGAAAGCGGCGTTCGCCACTTTCATCCTCAGGAAGAAGATCCTTAAAAGCCATTATTTTCCCGGGTGATTTTGAGGTTGGATTTAGAATGGGAAAGACCTTTACCAGTGGTTGTCCAATCGCTTGATGGTTAGACCAACCGGTAATGGCCTCGGCAGCCGGGTTTAAAAATCTGATTTTTCCCATAGTATCCATGCTAATAACCCCTTCGCCGATACTTTCAAGGGTTACCGCAAGTTGTTTTTCCCTTTCCAAAAGCTGTTCTCCCATCTGCCTTCGTTCAATAGCCACCGAGGCCTGGTTGGCAAAGGTTTCGATAAGCCCCGGATTTATCAGCCTTCCCCCCCGAATTACCAGTAAAGATGCAGTACCCAACAGGGTCCCCCCACGGGTAAAGCCAATAATTTGAATATCCTCGATTTCCAGCTTTCTTTCTACTTCCAAACAAAGCTGCTGGGGCCGTAACCGATTTGATAGCTCGTAAAATCCTGACTGTAATTTAACCAGCCGGTTTTGCTGCAGCCTCTCTAATAAGTCATTATCAGCCCTAATCTCCAAACCTAACAGGGGTAACCCCAATCCATCCTCCAGTGCCTTCACCCAGTTTTCATTGGCAGTAACTGCCCTGATGGTAAAACGCTGATTATTAGAGTCAAATGAACTGACAATAACAATGGCATTATGCATCAGGTTGTTAAGTTCATGAGCAATATATTCAAATAGATTACCCTCCAGAGGAAATTCCACAAAGCCCATGGCAGTTCGAGAAAGAAAATCAAAATCTGCCAGGTACTGCCTTTCTTTGGCCTCCCGTCTATTACGCTCCATTATCCAACCAATGATTTGGGCAATGGTTTCCAGCAGGCGAATATCCTCCTCAGGCCAATCTCGATGAAAATTGCACTCATCAAATCCAATGAAACCACTATACTGATTATTAACATTTAAAGGTACTACCAGTAAAGATAATATATCCTGAGCACGCAGCAACTCCTTCTCCTCATCGGACTGAGGTATAAGGTCAATATCATTATAGGCAACGGTTAGATTATCTTTTAAAGTGTGGTGAAACCATTGGAATTCATCTACCATTAAATTCTGCAGATTATGTTTTTGTGGTGTTACGCCATTTGCTACCCATTCGTAAGTGTTGCTATACCTTTCTTTTTCCGACTCATACTGAAATAGATAAATCCGGCTAACATCCATAGTTTCTCCCATGATAGTTAGAGCCTGTTTCAGAAAGGATTCCAGCCCGGGTTGTGAAACCGCCAACATAGAAATTCGGGACCAACATACTCTCATAAACTAATCGCTTTTCCAGGGCGGCTTCTGCCTCTTGTATGGGGGTAATATCATTATGGACTCCCACCAGTCCGATAACCTGTCCGCCTTCATCGTGAACAATATTAGCCCGCATATCAATTGTCAGAGAATGACCATCCCGATGCCGCATTTTTACTTGACCCTGCCAGCTCTGCCTTTCCAGCGTAGTTTTTAGTACATAATGGTACATGTCCGGGTCGTTATAAATTACCCGAATTCCTCCGCTCCGGTTAAGTTCCTCAGCAGTATATCCAAACATACTTGTAAAGGCTGAATTTTGGTACAACAATATCCCTTGCATATCGGTAATACGGATAGCATCACTACTACTATCCATCGCCTGGACAAGCCTGTTAAGCTGCTCCTTGGTCAGGCGTAGCTCCTCAATCGCATTTTCAAACACACCTTATCCCCCCCCCCGCTATAAACCTCACCCCTCAATGAATTTCCTGAATTTTTGCAATATTGTTTATTTTCGCTATCAATCTAATTATTTCCTGCAATTTTTCAATAAAAATGGCTGGAAATACCACGCATTAAAAAAACCCGCTTGTAGCGGGCTTTAATGGATATACATTTTAGGCAATGCTTTTTTGGGTGTGTTGCTGTCTAGTTTCTACGACCTGCTGCAGTAATTTCTCCCTTCTTATTCCATACGCTCTAACATAACGTCCATTATTTCCTAAAAAACTGCCTTTGTAAATGAACTTGGAGCGTTCCGCTATCCGTCTACCACCTTCGGAAACTGTAAAAGCTCCTACAGCTTTAATATTTGCCATTTTTCGTTTTTGTCCCAGGATAAAATGCCGGGCAAAGTCGCGTATCAGTTCTCGCGTGTAGGATTTATGGCACTTGTCTGATAAATCAACAACTATCGAATAAATATATAGGTAGACATCAGGCGCTTCAAATGATAATAAATAGGGTAGAGCATCATCCTCGAGAATTTGACCTTTAAGGACCTTTTCCCAGGTTTTATGCGGTAGTGGAAGTATTCCATAAAAACCTTTTAATTTGTTATCCACTTTACATAACCGAAACATCCTGGGATCCTTTTCAATTAAACTTTTCAGGATATTAGTTTTAGACTGCCAGCAGGTATCGAAATACCTCTTTTCAAAACTCAACATTACTGGAATATCTTGAACCGCTGCACACCCAACTGTACATGCTGGTTCGTCCATGGTTTCACCTTCCTAATCATAATTATAGCCCCGGATTAAAAGCTACCGGGGCTCTTATATATTATAACTCTTTTGCTTTTATTCTTCATGGTATAAGGGTTACAGCAAAACGAAGTAAAACCAAGTATAATAGAGCAACCCGATAAACCCGGGGGGCTGTTCCCTCGGACTTATTGACTGGGTAGTTTTATGATACTTGCTTGCTTTTCTAGCTTTTCAGCCAGCAGGGACATTTCTTTAACCCCTTGCATCATATTATCAATATTTCTGGACTGTTCCTCGGTTGAAGCTAGTATTTCCTGAGTAGCTGCTGCCGTTTCCTGGCTAACTGCTGCAATATTCCCCATTTCAGTATTAATGCTATCGGTACTCTGAGTAATTTCCTGACTGGCATTAGCTATTCTTTGAATTTGCTGGCTAACTGGAATTATATATTCCTTCAACCGCAGTAATAGTTTTTCATTATTTAAGACTGCATCAGTCTGATTTTCTAAGGCTTCTCGAGCCGATGCTACATCCTCTACTACCTGAATAGTGCTATTCTGTATATCCCCTATCAATCCATATATACTCTGAGCAGTAGTGGATGTTTCCTCTGCTAATTTCCGCACCTCTTCCGCTACTACTGCAAAACCGCGTCCCCTTTCACCGGCCCGGGCAGCTTCAATAGCTGCATTTAAAGCCAATAAATTAGTCTGGCTGGCAATATCAGTTATAACAGTAACAATCTGTCCTATCATAGCGGATTTCTCTTCTAACTCTTCTATAGATTCACTTACCCGAGCAATAGAGGTCATACTTTCAGTAACCTTTTGCCTTTGAAAACTAGCATTATTTAACCCGTCGGCTACTACGGCCTCGGTTTGTTCAGTATGCTCAGCAACAACCGAGAAGTTCTGCTCCACTTGCCGGGCTAAATTAGCCATAAACGCGGCAGATTCAGATGTTACTTGCATATTTACTGCCTGCTCATTAGCTCCCCGAGCAATCTGGTCAATAAGATTAGTCATAGTATTTATGCTCTGCGAAGTATTGTCGGCAATTTTTACTGCTTCTGCTGAGGAAAAATTAATTTGAACACCGGCTTCTTTAATCTGGCTACCAATAAACCTTAGTTCTGCTGCCATATGGTTAAAAACATCACGCATCAAGGCTAGTTGACCCATGGGTTGATTCAACGGTACTTCAGCAGTAAGATCTCCCTTGGCAATCAAATTCGACTGTTCAACCAGTGACCAGGTAGGATATATAAACTTCCTGGAATTATTAGTAGTCGATATCCACGCTACTACCGCACCGGCTAACCAAGCAGAGAAAAAAGATATCATCAGGCCCCGCACATTAAAACAATCTGCCAGATATGCCAGTAATAAGCCCACGATAATACCAGCAGTTACGGAGGAAAAGGCCATTGTTTTTAAGGTATAGTTACGGGCTATTTTTTTTATTTCCTTATTACCAGTATTCATTTCCATACCCTCCTCCGTTATTCTACCTGAATTTGGCCTGTCTTAAATCTCTCTACTGCATTTTTAAGACCTGCAAACATAGCATCAAATCGCATTATTTCATTATGCAAAGACTGCATGTAAGCAGCCTGTTGCTCTGCAATTATAGCTATCTCCTGGGCTCGAGCACTACTTTCTTGAGTTATGATATCAGTTCCTTGTGCGGTAGCTGTTACCTCATCAACTGCCCGGCTAATATCCTGGCAACTGGTAGTAACACTTTCCATGTCACGAGTTATGTCGCTGAAGTTGTTTGCTACCAGAGTAATATACTGCTGGCTTTCCTCCATAGCCTTCTCTTGAGCGGCAACAGCCAGCTTATTAGCATTGGTTTCATTAATTACCTGCACTATGCTAACCTGGATATTGCCTGCCAACTGGCCTATCTCGTAGGCCGCTTCTCCTGAAGCTTGAGCCAGTTTTCTGACCTCCTCGGCTACTACTTGAAAACCTTTACCACTATCTCCGCTACGTGCTGCTTCAATGGATGCATTAAGAGCTAACAGGTTAGTTTGAGCGGCAATATCAGTAATAACATCCATTATAGTTTTGATTTCACTGCTCTTAATTTGCAATTCATTTACAGCCGCACTCATTTTTTCTATTACTTGCCGGTTTTCCAACATGTGTGCTTTTTGCTGTTCTATGGCTTGTAGCTCTTCTTGAGCCATAAAACCGACAGACTGTAAATCTGAAGCAGTTTCATTGCTGCTATTAGCCATATCTTCTACCAATTGTGCTATGCTTCCAACCTCACCCACAATCTTCTGCACTACATCCGCCTGGTCACTGCATCCAGTAGCTATTTGCATAATAGCCGAAGCAACTTCATGGGCCTGTATGTTACAGTTGCTAACCTGCTCAACTATTTCGTCTCTTATTGTTTCCGTCTCCACAATCCTTTGCCTGGTAGTAAGCACGAGGGTAGTGATACCATCCCCCATCTTGTCAAAAGCTACCCGTATGGTATCCATAACCCCATAATCAAGGCCCTTTAGCCTGGCATCCAGATTTCCTTGCTCAATTCCCCTCACGTACTCTACCATGGAAGCAATAGGTATAAAAAATCTCTTTTTATTAATTAAAGTAGCCAGGAAACCGACCAATAGTCCACCAAATGCCCCTCCTAGATATTGAATTGTCCAAGCCTTCACTCCAGTTAATCCTAGCAGCCAGGCGTTAAGTAAACCGAAAGGAGCAGCAAGAAAGGCACACCAAAATATCGTTGAAATGGAATAGGATTTGGATATTTGCCGTACCTGTTCTTGGCTATCCACTTGACTATCCATAATATATAGTTTCACCTCTTGAATCCACTATAAGGAAACATTACCATACCTTAGATATTAACATATCCTAACAAAAAAGTAAGCAGACATTGCTATAAAAGTAAATATGTTACATGTTTAAATTCCAGAAAATAAGCTTTTGTGTTTGCCAGTTGTCTTATGATTGAGTGCAATATACAAACCCTACTGTTCCCAATCCGGTATGCAATCCTATTACCGGACCAATGGAAATAATACTAACTGGTACAGCATAACGGTCAATCAGGGTTTGCCTGAGCTTATGAGCTTTTTCCGGAGCATTAATATGATGAACTATAATTTCTTTTAAACCGTATTTTTTATGGTCCTCTTCCATTAGTTCTAACATGCGCTTAAGAGCCCTGGCAGTACCGCGGGCTTTTTCCAGAAGATGAGTCATACCCTTTTTCATATCTACCGTTAATATAGGCCGGATATTTAATAGCGAACCCAGTAAAGCAGAGGCCGTTCCTATGCGCCCGCCTTTTTTTAGATATTCTAAAGTTTCGGGCACAAAGTAGAACCTCACCCGGTCACGCGTCTGCTGAGCAGCCTCTAAGACTGCTTTAAAACTCTCCCCCGCATGGGCTATACGGGCCGCCGCCAAAACTTGTAAACCCATAGCCATGCAATTGGTGTAAGAATCCATAATTTCTATTTGTGCTTCCGGGAATTCTTGTAAAGTCAATTCTTTGGCTTTCAATGCTGTAGCCCAGGTGCCACTCATAGCTGATGAAATAAAGATACCCAGAATTTTATCTCCCCGGGAAACTATTTGCCGGAAGATTTCATGA
Organism: Gelria sp.; assembly: GCA_012839665.1. GTDB lineage: Bacteria > Bacillota > Syntrophomonadia > Syntrophomonadales > Syntrophomonadaceae > UBA4844. The sequence continues at coordinate 1,608 of DUMX01000043.1, read as the reverse complement.
ATCTCTCCCAGTGAAGGTTGCGAAGAAGTAGGAATGCATCCGGTGCTTTCGATTTTGTTATAAAAGTAATCATAATCAACTTTCGTTTCCTTAAAAGATTCATCCTTAAAATGAACACTCAAGGGAATTATTGTAATATCCAGTTCCCTTTGCGTTTCTAAATCAATATATGCTGTACTATCACTTAATATTTTTGTTGCCACTTGATAAAACCTCCTAATTTTGATGATTTAGTATTCTATATCTTTTAAGAAACTCCTTTATAAGTTTTAAGTATAGAAATCTATACCGTAAAAAAATCCTGTCTTCTTGTTTACTTCTTGCCATATATGTATACTTTTTGCTATAATCAAATACAATAAATTAAATAATCTGGTCAGGCTCTTTAGCCGGGCCCCTGTGGGCAGCGGAATTACCGTGGGACTATTATGCAAATTAACAGTCTAACGGTAATTTTTTTAACTTAAGAATAGAATAGATTATTGCATAGGGAGTGTTAATTTTGGACCGATTGACTACTTCTTTTTCTAATTTCATGATAACTAAAACTCTTAAGGGAGTACCTGCACAAGGTACTATTAGTGACCCCGAACACAGGAAACAGGTGGCTTACCTGGAGGCCTGGTTCAGCATAGCGGGTAATTTCTTTTTGGCGATTATTAAAGGGATTCTGGGGGTTATGGTCAATAGTATCTCACTGATTGCTGATGCTGTCCATACCGCTTCTGATGTTATAACCTCAATAGTGGTAATTGCTGGTTTTAAGCTTGCCGCCCTGCCTGCTGATGAAGAACATCCACATGGTCATGGCCGTATTGAGTTTATCGCCACCCTGATTATTTCAATACTTTTGGCCGCAGTAGGAGTTAAATTTGGAATAGATTCCTATAAACGCTTAATTGCTAACACTCCGGTGGCCGGAAGTTATCTTGTCGTTGTGATAATGTTACTAGCCGGACTGTTTAAAGAGCTGATGTCTCGTTTCTCTATTGATTTGGGACAGAGAATTTCTTCATCTACCCTGATAGCTGATGCCTGGCACCACCGTACTGATGCTATAGCTTCTGTATTGGTAGCAATAGCTATTCTGGCTTCCCAATTCGGCTATTATCGGGTAGACGCCATACTAGGCTTCTGTGTATCGGGTCTTATTATCTGGACTGCGATAGAAATCTTCAGGGAATCCAGTTCCAAGATAATTGGTGAAAATGACCCGCATCAGGTAGAGGAGGTTAACGGTTTAGCTTTGTCCATACCGGGGGTTTTGGCTACTCATGATATTAGCATCCATGATTATGGTGCCAACAAAATAATAATACTTCATATCGAGGTAGATAAGAACCTTTCACTACTTAGGGCACACGATATTGCCGATGAGGTGGAAAATAGAATTAATGAAAAGTTATTTGCCTCCTCTACAACTGTACACGTTGATAGTTTTGAGAGAGAATAAATACGGAAATAGACACAGATAACACAGACCCTTCGGGAACAGATTAACACTGAATTTTATTATATTTTTATTAAGGATAGCGAAAGGGTATATGTGCTTAGTGCCTACGAATGGCTAACAGAGGAGAATGCGGGGTATTTCGACGGTAATTCTTA
>DUMX01000042.1 GCA_012839665.1 Gelria sp. | reverse complement strand
TATGAAACTCCTTGTTTGAATGGTTAATTAAATGAGCTAATTCGTGGAAAAAAGTAAACCAAAATCCATCTGCTCGTTTTCCTCTTACGCTTAATGCAAGTATTGCCTTATTATTCCTCCATATGTAAGAGGAAAACGAGCAGATGGATTTTGGTTTACTTTTTTCCACGAATTAGCTCATTTAATTAACCATTCAAACAAGGAGTTTCATATTAGTTATGATAAAGAAGACGAGGCGGATGACATAGCTAGCAACTACTTAATCGCAGAAGAACAATATAGAAATTTTATTGAGAAGTATGACTATAGGAATAAGGCACAGATAATAAATTATTCCAGTAAGCTAGGTATAGCACCATTTATACTTTTAGGAAGATTACAGCATGATGGATTAATAGGGTATCAACACTATAATGATTTAATACCATCTTTTGAAATAACTAAACACTAGTTAACCTACTACCTACTGTAAGAATTTCACGATAAATTTAGCAGGTATTCTATCACTTAGCCATATCCCGGCTTTTTCGCTGTAAAAATTTATTCCTGCATTATGAGCTTCCTGTGCTAAAACCTTTAAAATTGTGGGATTCTTTGTTCTGCGCAAACCTACTTCATAAGCTGATTTTATATCCAGGGAAAGATGTACGTATTGCCTGCCCTGAGGCTTTAAAGCAGTCTTTAAAATATTTTCTGCTGCTATGGGGGTGGTGCCATGATATAAAATCTCTGGTGGTAGGGCAGGTTTTTTCTTTATTTTAGATGGCAATGAATGGCCGTAGGTTGCTCGTATTTTCCCATCTTTTATTTCAAACCGTTTTTTAGGGGATTCTTTTATAACCTTTTCTAAATCATATATGGTTACATCTGCAAATCTCTGGGAGTGGTCTTTTAATCCTTCTATTAGTTTGTCAACATCGATCCAGCCCTTTTCATCTAGAATTAAACCGTAGTTTTGGGGGGCATGTCTTAGGGCATGGGCCATGGTTTTGCTAAGATTTGTGTATTTTTTGTTCATTGTATGCTCACTCCTGGGATACGGTGATCGGTAGGATGGTCCTCTGGTGTCGTTTAGTAGCCAGGCCGTTCTCCGCTATTATACTTATTTCTTCGGAATAATCATAACAAAGAAACCGAGAAAACTCTATTCTCTGTATCTATTTTCTGCATGAGAAATGGAGTTTATTGCTGTTGTTTGCAGAAGTCCATTATCACTGGCGGTTGAATTGCCTCCTTTAACCATATAAAAATAGTATTACCGCCTTACCTGCAAATATGAGAATAGATGCCAAACCATATCAAATCATCAAATCGGGGGAAAAGGGTTTTTACCAAATCTTCTAAAACTTGTTTATAATGCTCATAATATGTAGTAAAGTTATAGACAAAGCATTATATTGCGGGTTTATTTTGGAGGGTCAGGATGGAATTATCAAGTTTCGTCTGGAAACTGGCGGATATTATATTCATCATTAATATATTTCTAGTGCTCATTGTAGTAATTTTTGAGCGTCGTAACCCGGTTGCCACTTTGTCCTGGATTTTATTACTGGTATTTGTACCTATACTGGGTTTTTTGATGTATATATTTCTGGGGCAGAACCTGCAGCGCAAAAAACTTTTCTACTTAAAAGAAGAGGAAGAGCATGAGCTTTTGAGCTTGCTGGCGGGACAGGATGTCAGTTTGCGTAAAAAGAGCCTTAATTTCAATGATCCCCGTACCCAGGATTATCTGGATTTAATCTATTTGCAGATGGTCAGCAATTATTCACTATTAACTCAGGATAATACGGTAGAGGTTTTTCACGATGGGCAGGAACTATTTGAGCGTATACTGGCCAGTTTAAGAAATGCTAAATATTATATTCACATGGAGTATTTTATTATCCGCAATGATTCTATAGGCCGGCAAATAATGAAAATTCTTGCTGAAAAAGCCCGCGAAGGAGTAGAGGTTAAACTTCTTTATGATGGCATGGGTTGTATCCGCCTGACTCCACGCTTTTTCAGAAAATTACATGAGGCTGGTGGTCGTAGTGCTGCCTTCTTCCCGCCATTTTTACCTTATATTAACATACGCATAAACTACCGCAACCACCGCAAAATCCTGATTATAGATGGTGATGAGGCCTATGTCGGAGGGTTTAATGTAGGGGATGAGTATCGGGGGTTATCACCTCGTTTTGGCCATTGGCGCGATTGTCATCTTAATATCAGGGGCAGTGCTATTGACAGTCTGGAAATGAGATTTTTATTGGATTGGCGTTTTGCTGCCCGGGATCCTCTGTCAGATACGGACTACTATTTCCCCACCCGTAAGCCTGAAGGGGACAGTGCCATACAAATAGTATCTAGTGGACCGGATATGAAGTATCCAGCTGTAAGAAATGGTTATCTTAAACTTATCAATAAAGCGCAACATAATGTTTACATAGAGACCCCTTATCTGATACCTGACGAGAGTATCTTAGAAGCTTTAAAAATTGCTGCCCTCTCGGGTGTTGATGTGCGGTTGATGATCCCCTACAAACCTGACCATTTCTATGTTTACTGGGCTTCGCTTTCCTATGTCGGGGAACTGCTAGATGCCGGTGTCCGCTGTTATCGGTACAAAAAGGGATTTTTACACAGTAAAAAGATTTGTTGCGATGGCTTTGCCAGTTCGGTAGGAACTGCAAATTTGGATATCAGGAGTTTTGAACTTAATTTTGAGGTTAATGCCTTTATCTATGATGAGGAAATTACTGGTCAATTGGAGGAAAGTTTTTTATTAGCCCTTGAAGATAGTGTCGAAATTACCCGTGAAGCCTATGCCGCCCGTCCTATGCGCTTTCGTTTCAAGGAAGGTCTGTTTCGACTGCTTTCGCCTATACTCTAACAAAACAACCATTTATCACAAGGATTACCATCTTATCTGGCGAATAAGGTTATAAAAAGGGGTGTTTGACTTGCCAGAGCCTAAAAATAGGATGAATGTGATGATTGACCAGGTAGTAACACTGAAAAACTACCTGGCCGAGCAGCCTGGCCAGACTGAGAAACAGTTGATGGAGGCTCTTGGTTTAAAAAAGACTACTCTATATCGTTTGCTGTCCAATTTGGCCAATGACCCGCTGATATGTGTTGATGGTAAGTTTCCGGTACAGGTGCGGGGGCGGCAACTAAGCCTGAAAGTAATTGATAATTATCTGAACGATGTAGATAAAAATAAGGCTGTAGGGCCGAAACCTGCGGAGCGCCTGCTTTACCTGTATATTAATCTGCATAATTCCATTCCTTTTGGCGGCCTTAGCATGGAAGCAATCGAAAGGGGTTATCGGGAACTGATTGAACAAAGTGGTGGGAAGGATCCTTCGGATGCAGCGCTAAAACGTATGATTTACCGCGACTTGGTAGAGTTAGAGGGAATAGGTATTAGTATTAAACGTCCTTCTACGGGGAGTCCTAAATATTGCCTGACCGAAAGGTATTTGCCGAAACTTAGTCCTGACAGTGCAGCAACAGTTTATGTAAGCATGTTGCTATATGAAAATACTTTATTAGATAAGGCTACCACCTGTGCCAAAAATGAAATTGAGAAGACTTTCTTTAAGAATGCCGGTTTAAAAGCGGGGTTGTTTTCAGAACGGATATATGTTGTCGGGGATACCCTGTCCCGTCCCGAAGAATTCGGGGACACCCTGGGAAAACTGATAAGGGCCGTAATTGAGGGTTTTGAGCAGAAGATTTGCTATGCCAAGGTGAGTGGTGAGGTTTCAGAACGTATCATTCGACCGATGGGGATGGTTTGTAAGCATAATGTATGGTATGTAATAGCCTACGCACCGGAGCGCAAGGACTATCGAACCTTTCGGGTAGACCAGATTATGTCTATAGTTAACTATGAGAATAACACTTTTAAATATCCAGAGGATTTCAACATTATAGAACATATCGGCGATAGCTGGGGGGTTTACTGTGACGATCCGGTTAGAAAGGTACGGCTTAAATTTTCTCGGGCAGTAGCCAATCGGGTTAAGAATTTACGTTATCACCATAGTCAGGAAATTATTGAGGAAGGTCAGGACGGAACATTAATAGTAGAGTTTGAGGCTTGCGGGTTTAAGGAATTACGGACCTGGATTTTACAGTGGGGTCCGGAGGTAGAAGTTCTGGAACCGCTTGACCTTCGCGAACAGGTCCGGGAGCGGGCGTGGCAGGTAGTACGGCTCTACGACCGCCGCAGGAAAAAAGCTTGAATTAAGTAATATTATTTTTTGTGTACCTTGTAGACGCTCCAGGGTAAATCTTCTGGTCTATCATTTTCCACCAACTTAACCAGATTTTCAGGTCCACGAAAAACCCCATCACCCTTGAAGTTTTGAGCCATAAGGACTACTGGCATTAGAGGAAAATACCTGGAGAATATCTTAATTGCTTCTGCAGATAGCCGGTTGTCATTTAACACTTCACGTTTGACAATAACAACTACAAATGTGTACTCCGCTTTTTGAACTATTGCTGCAGTAAATTCCGCCAAGCCAAATTCTCCTTTCAATCGGGACTATTGTCATAATAGGGAAAATATTCTTATAGCTATATGTTATGGTAATGGAAAAAATGGTCATAAACAAGATGTTTTAAGTTTAATGCAAGGGGGTTACCTTAATGTCCTGCTTTAGTTATTATTTAAAAGAGGATAGAGGGTTTACGTGTCGAAATTATTTTAACAAAGGTAGAGTGAGGTGATTAGTTTTGCAGTTGTTGTCATTAGATAATTTCCGTATGATTGACCGCAATAAGGCGGCGGGAGCAGCCCAGTTTCAAGCAGGGGACAAAAATGCCGAGGTGGAACTCATTTTTTATTTGCAAAGTAATTATTGTGTATCCATAAGGGTTGGCCGGCACGATAATAGCTTTTCCCAGGAGGAACTGGCGCAATACGTCCATAGAAACAGAGTGGAACTTAAGCAGATGGTTTTACCCATGATACCTCCAGCTCGGGAAGTAGCTCGTAAGGAGTGGGACGAACGATACCAGGGTAATGAATATGCTTAAATATATAGTGCCAGTAAAAAGCCGGCCAGAATACCTGCTCCCAGTATAATCAAAGCTGTTTTCTTATCCATTAGCTTATCGGTAAGCTGACGGAGGTGTTCCCGGCTAAAATCAACAATTAGTAGTCGAATTTTGTTATTAGCATCGACAACTATATGAGGCTTCTTATCCTTAGACAAAATTAACTTTCCCCCCTTAGCGATTATATCGTTTAATAAAGGCAATACATAAAGAATCAGCCGCAACTAATAAGAGATACAGCCCCCAGAATTCCAGGGAATTAAATATCCCTTTGAATATACCATAAAAGACCATTACTACGAGCAGAATAGTAAGGAGAATAGCCAATAATTTCAGAGTTTTCAACAAAACAATACCTCCATGTTTAGAAAAAATAACTGGAAAAGGCTACATATAAAATAACACTTAATTACCTGTCCTTGCAGCTATTCTTCCTTTATGGTACAATTTTACCTTGTTGGTACTTTGGTTAAGAAAAAGGGTTAGGATATTTAGTCGTGATCGGCGGTTGTTTTTTATGTTGTAGTTCACATATAATTTAGGTAACTGGAGTACAATTTAGTGTGTACCTTAAGCGAAGGTGATAGCCTGGCAAAACAGTTAACAATTGGATGGTTCCAGGTTGGTGGCAAATAGATGCGGAGGTGATGCCAATGAAAAGGAAATGGGGCAAAGGGGAGCCGGTAAATCTCTCGGATTTGCTGAAAATTACACCAGTAGCTAACGAAATTATGCAACTTAGCGAAGAACTGGAGATAAGTACTACCGATGTAATGTGGATAGTAGCTCAGATTATTGACAATGGGCAGGAGGAAACAGCAGAATATACCCAGTTTGTAAATGAAGATGATTGGTTTGATGATGACTGGGATGATATAGATCTGGAGCATCTAGAGGAAGATATGGAGCAGGCTATGTACCTGGTAAATGTTCGCATTAACGGTAGTGATAGGTTTCCGGAGATAGGTTTTAAGGCTGGCATCAATGACCGTGGAGATATTGCTTATTTTTTTGACATGGTGCTGGAGATGCTGGATAAACTGGAATAAGGTAAAAAGAAATTTCGGCCCGGGCAAGTCCCGGGCCTTATTAATGGGGAAGCGTAGTAGGAGGAATGGATGTGAACTGGCGTCGGATTATTTATATTGCTGTGATTATATTTGTAGCCGCAGTTATATTTCGTAATATTCCTGATACTAAACTAGAACCTCCACCAAAGCTGCTTAACCAGCAGATGATACTAGAGGATTTTCAAAATTTAGAGCATCCTGTTTATGATGGAGGGGAATATCAGCCTGATTCTATATATTTTCATTATGCTTATATTGGTGATCGGGGGGACGAGTTTTATCTTATTATGAAAAATGACCAGGGCACAACCACCTTGAAATATGTGCTGGATAGACCCCCTTCCGGGGAGATAGAATATAAGCTAAAAAATCGCTGGCAGGACATAACCTTACCGGCCGACCGCTTCGAAAGTTACAAGTATGAGGATAATAAGTGGGTTAGTATGAAATAGGATGCTGGTAGCAGATGGTGTTCACCCGCAATTAGTCCTTATTGATTCCTGTTAGCATGGCGGGGATCCGGTTTCCGCATTGTTGCTATCTCTTTACCGTCTTTCCTTTCCGCTCTAATGGAGAGGAATTCTACCAGTGGAGAATAATGAAGTAGAGCGCTGGTTAAGGCCATAGTACCCAATATT
>DUMX01000004.1 GCA_012839665.1 Gelria sp. | reverse complement strand
CAATTTCCAGAGGTTTAAGGTGATATTCGTGGAGAGCTTTTTCCAGTAGTTCTTCAATCTCTTCCTTTTTCCCCTCCAAAACTGCGTTTTTTAGTTGTTGGTTAATTGATATATTACTATCTTCGGAGTTAACCGGACTTTCTTCAACTATGTTTATAGTTTTAGCTGAACTAGTTAAAAGATCAGGGATATTACAATTATTACATATGTCGTGCCGTAATTTACCCCCACCAGTTGCCGAGCCTCCCGAATAGTCTTTATATTGCTTGATAAAGGCAGAACAGTTTTTGTCACGGTTTAAGAGTACCCCGGCAGCCATTATGGTATCTCTCATTCTATCATCAAACGGATTTATAATAGGAAGATCCAAACCTGCAGCCAAAGCCATGGCTAAATAGGTAGAGTTTAAAATCTCCCGAGCCGGCAGGCCATGGGAAACATTGCTTACCCCCAGCACTGTACCTACTCCCAGTTCATCTCTTACCTGCTGCAGAGCCTTAATAGTCTCCATCACTTGAGACTGTTCTGCGCTGGCCGTCTGCACCAGACAGTCAATATATATATCTTCATCCCGTAATCCATACTCCCGGGCCTTTTTATATATTTTGCGGGCTATTTGTATGCGCCCGGCAGCAGTTTTGGGTATGCCCTTTTCATCCAGACAGAGTCCCAAGACCGCTGCCCCATATTTTTTAGCTAGGGGTAAAATGATGTCTAATTGCTGCTCTTCCCCGGTAGTGGAGTTGATTAATGGACGGCCTACATAATTTTTTAGGGCCTCTTCCAGCACCGAGGGATTGGTAGAATCTATGGAAATAGGAACATCTACGGCGGCTTGAACTGATAATACCGCCTGTTTCATAGCGGCTACCTCATCAATACCTGGTACCCCCATATTAACATCCAGTATGGGTGCCCCTACTGCAACCTGGTTACGGGCTTCATCTACTACCATAAGCATCTGCCCCTCTTTTATATCCTGGGCTAGTTTTTTCCTGGCAGTAGGGTTAATTCGTTCCCCAATATAGGCCAGTGCTTCCTCCCGGATATTTACACAGCGGCTGCGGGAGGTAAAAGCAAATATTTTTTTCCCTGTCTTTTTCAAGGCAGGTACACCCCGTAAAACGTTAGCTATAGCTCTAATATGCTCAGGAGTAGTACCACAGCAACCACCAATAATACCAGCGCCAGCATCTCTAAGGCGTAAAGCATATTCCGCCATTTCCTCAGGAGTATCCGGAAAAACGGTTTCATCCTCCAGTAAAAAAGGTAAACCTGCATTAGGTTCTACTGATAAGTAAACCCGGGAGTTATACCCCATGGTTTCAATAACTGGTAAAAGCTCCCGAGCCCCCCCGGAGCAATTTGCCCCCACCGCCAGAGGTTGCAGGGCTTCCAGGGTAAGTAGAGCCGTTATGGGGTCGGTTCCCATCATGGTACGGCCATTATTTTCAAAGGTCATATGGACTATTACTGGTAAACGAGTATTTTCCCGGGCAGCAATCAGGGCTATCCGGGCCTCACCTATATCAGTCATAGTTTCTATAGAAATCAGATCAGCACCAGCCTTCTCACAGGCCTTTACCTGCTCACTAAAAGCGGCATATAACTGGTCAAAATCAACATCTCCCATAGGTGGTAATAATCTCCCACTGGGTCCTATAGAGGCTGCCACCAGAACTTTATCCCCGGCACTCTGCCGGGCTATTCTTACTGCTTCTGCATTTATTTCCTCTACCCGATTTTCTAAGCCGTATTCCCCCAGTTTAAACCGATTACCGCCAAAGGTATTAGTTTGTATAATATCTGCGCCAGCTTCAATATATTGACCATGAATATCGCTTAACATTCGAAAGTTCTCTATGCCAAATAATTCTGGACATTGTCCTGGCATCATGCCCTGTTCTTGTAGCATAGTGCCCATAGCCCCATCCAAAATTAAAACTTTTTGCTTTAATAATTCCTCTACATCTGGTCTCATTTAGTAAAACACTCCCCTTTCACAACAGTTTATAACAAAAGCCCCTCCAAACTAATGAGGGGCTAAAACTGTCATTGCCTCTCATCTACCAGGATATCCTGCAGGAATTGGCACCGTGCCTTAACAGGCGGTTGCCGGGTTTCATCGGGCCAGTCCCTCCACCTCTCTGGATGAGATTATTAAAAATTTT
>DUMX01000041.1 GCA_012839665.1 Gelria sp. | reverse complement strand
TAATTGATATGTTACTATCTTCGGAGTTAACCGGGCTTTCTTCGATGTTTATAGTTTTAGCTGAACTAGTTAAAAGATCAGGGATATTACAATTATTACATCTGGTGGGGGTAAATTACGGCACGACATATGTAATAATTGTAATATCCCTGATCTTTTAACTAGTTCAGCTAAAACTATAAACATCGAAGAAAGCCCGGTTAACTCCGAAGATAGTAACATATCAATTAACAAACAACTAAAAAACGCAGTTTTGGAGGGGAAACAGGAAGGGATTGAAGAACTACTGGAAAAAGCTCTCCACGAATATCACCTTAAACCTCTGGAAATTGTCAACCAAGGATTAATTCCCGGTATTGAAGAGGCTGGAGAGCTGTATGACCGTAAAGAATATTTCCTGCCTCAGTTGATGATGGCGGCGGAAACTATGAAAAAGGCTTTTACTATAGTAAAACCACTGTTAAGCCAACAGGCCAGTCAGAATAAGGGTACTATAATAATGGCTACAGTGGAAGGAGATATACATGATATTGGTAAAAACATTGTTTGTGTTTTGTTAGAGAACTATGGATATAGGGTTATTGATTTAGGTAAGGATGTGGAGGCAGAAGTAATTCTAGATGCAGCTAAAAACGAAGATGCGGATATTATCGGACTTAGTGCCCTGATGACTACTACTATGCCAGCAATGAAAGAAGTAATCATCGGAGCTAAAGCCCGGGGCTTGCAATGTAAAATTATGGTAGGGGGTGCAGTTTTAACCCCTGAATATGCTCAAAGCATCGGGGCTGATGCTTATTCTGAAGATGCTCGGGCAGCAGTATTGGCTGCCCAGAAGTTGCTTAACTAAGGGAGGAGAATTAAATGGCACACCAGAAGACTTATGAAGAAATCAATGAAAAAATTAAACGGGGCGAAGCGGTAGTAGTAACTGCCGAAGAAGTTATTGATATTGTTGCTGAACAGGGGCTTGAGAAGGCGGCGCAGGAAATAGATGTTGTTACCACCGGGACTTTTGGTCCTATGTGCTCTTCTGGAGTTTTCCTCAATTTCGGACATTCCCAGCCCCGTATTAAAATGAGCAAAGTATGGTTAAATGGGGTGGAAGCTTACGCTGGTATTGCTGCTGTGGATGCTTACTTAGGAGCAGGCCAATTACCAGAAAATGACCCGGAAAACAAGGTTTATCCAGGACGTTTCAGTTACGGTGGCGGTCATGTTATTCACGACCTTCTGGCAGGTAAGGAAATCAGGTTGGAAGCTATTGGTTATGGCACTGACTGCTATCCCAATAAAAAAGTCGATACTATTATCACACTGGAGGACCTTAACGAGGCTATTTTGTTTAATCCTCGTAATGCCTATCAGAATTATAGTTGTGCGGTAAACTTGAGTGAACAGACCATATATACCTACATGGGTATACTAAAACCGCAGCTGGGAAATGCCAGTTATTCTACCTCCGGGCAGTTAAGCCCCTTGTTAAATGACCCCTACTATAAGACCATAGGTGTAGGGACCAGGATATTCCTGGGTGGGGGTATCGGTTATGTGGCCTGGAACGGAACCCAGCACCATCCCAATGTTTTACGGGGTGAAAATGGGGTACCCAAGGTAGGTGCCGGTACTTTAGCGGTAATTGGAGATTTAAAACAAATGGATTCCAACTGGCTGGTAGGTTTAAGCTATATTGGGTATGGTGCTACCATGGCAGTGGGAATTGGTATACCCATTCCAATTCTGAATGAAGAAATACTATCTTATGCTGCGGTAAAGGACGAGGACATTTATTGTCCCATAGTAGATTACAGCGAAGGCTATCCTTATGGAAAACCAATAGACCTGGGTTTTGCTAACTTCAAGGAATTAAAGAGCGGGAAAATTGCTATAAATGGTAAGGAAGTTGTTAGCACCCCGCAGTCCAGTATTTACCGGGCCCGTAAGATTGCCAGTACATCTGGACTGCGGGGTGCTAACAACTTCCTTACCATTTATAGCAATTTTCCCGCTCTTTAATTCCTTGAAGTTAGCAAAACCCAGGTCTATTGGTT
>DUMX01000040.1 GCA_012839665.1 Gelria sp. | reverse complement strand
CCTCCCATATTGGCACCAAATTGGGGATGCCCTATTACAACAGTGGCGATGAGCAGCGGTAATAAGCCCACCATATTTTTATATACTGGTTTTAGAGATTTTAGTCGAGCCAGTAGCAGTAAGGTGGCAATTATAGTACAGGCTACCAAAACCCCCATATAATCATTTCCTATTCCATAGAAACGCCCTCCGGCTATAGCATCAGAACCTAGAGGGGAGAGCAGCATTAATCTGGAACCGGTAAAGCAATCTGCGGTTAGAAGTGCTGCAGTAACGGCAGCCAAAAATAGCAGTGCATCCAGGGGTTCTTTAAATATTACCTGGATTAATGCCCCCATTAGAAAGGCTGCGACCAGACTTATTAGTATTACGCCTGCGATGGAAAAATACTGACTAAAACTAATAAATAGGAAAACTATAGGCATACTCAAGGTAGAATATACAATATAGTTGACATAGGGCATAAATTTTTTCCGACCGGCAATAAAGGCCAGGGCTCCAATCATCGTTCCCAATACGACCAGGAACATAAAGGAATAATGAAGCGGGTTGCGGCTGGCCCGCAAATTGCAAAATAGAGTTAATTGCGTATTTAAAGCTTGCAGGCTATGGTCTGATTTAATAGTATTTATTCCGGAATTTGGGTAATTATGCTCTAAATAAGAAAACACTGCTGGCTGCAGGTCGAAATTGCTAAGCAGGCCGGGACGGCGGGTAGTATTAGAAGTTAATAATCCCGGTTCCAAATCTGGAGTATATATAAATGTGGGGGTAAGGCCGAAATTTCCCTGTAACAACATCTCTTTGTTGGGATTGGGGGTAAGCATTATCAGCATGGTGTTATCCATATCCACATTGGCCATGATTTTGCCCAATAACCGGTCATTTCTTTCTACTGCCATTTTTCTTTGTTGTACCACAATATGGTCAGCAGCGTTAGTCCGGCTTAATTCCACTCTGCTAGTATCACCCAGGTCCATTACCAGTATATCACTAGTTTTTAAGAGGCTTTCCATGTTTTCTATCATCTGTTCATGATTGCTCTGTAAGCCTCCGGCATGGTATGGGTTAGGTTCCAGCAAATTTTGGCTCACATTGCCGTGGGGTACAATCCCTTTTTCATCCATGGCCAGTATCACTGCATCCCGGCAGGTTACGTATTTGGTATCTGAATTACCCAACACTGCTACTCGTAAACCCAATTCCCGGGCTTGTAATCCGAGACTACCAATCTGGTAAGGCGGATTATAGGTAGCAGCATATTTGTGGCTGGGTTCAATGAAGAGATTAACCACCCCGTCAGGGGGAGGGTTATTGGCGGTAAACATAGAAAATAGAGAACCTGCCTGCGGGGGCGAAGTGGAATCTTCTATGAAGCCAGGAAGGTTGCTGACCAGTTCTTGGCTGTTATAAGATAACCCGGCATTTTGAATGGTTCCTACCCGGGAGGCTGTGGCCAACGACATGAAAGCACTGGCAGGGTACCTATTCTTGGCCCGGATATTCATTAAAGCCGTTCCGCTTTTCTGCAGTAGCCTGTTGAGATTAGGAGTATGTGCATTAATAAGATCACTGGTGTCTATGTAATCATAAATAAGAATTATTACTTTTCTAGAAGCATCCAGGTTATTATTTTCTTCCCCCTTGGTGGGAGAAGGCAGAATAGTTAAAAATAATATCAGGCTTAAAAGTAATGCCAAAACGTTATGTAAAATTTTATTCATAAAATAGTTTCCTCCTAATAAACTCTCAATTTCTATTACCATGATTATCTTTCCTGCATAAATATATATTATAGTTAAATCTATTGATTTTGTATCATATTTATTGGTTTAGATGCTCTAGATTAATTTATCTTAGGATTGTGCTATTTATTATTGACATGTATAAGAAATATGCTAAAATTCTACATGTATCTTTTTTTAAGGGAGGTTTGGGATTTTATAAAAAAATGAAGGGAGGCGGCATGATTGCAGTCTTTAGGGCGTCATGTACTGGCCGAATTATACGGCTGTCGTTTCGAGGTATTAAATGATATCGAAAAGGTTGAGGATATCATGGTTAATGCTGCTTTGGAGGCTGGAGCCGAGATTAGAGAATTTGTTTTCCACAAGTTTAGCCCGCAGGGGGTAAGCGGGGTAGTGGTTATATCAGAATCTCATTTGGCAATTCATACCTGGCCAGAATTAGGTTACGCAGCAGTGGATGTATTCACCTGTGGAGATAAAGTAGATCCCTGGGATGCTTGCAAATACTTGGAAATTATGTTCGAAGCTGAGTTTGTTAATGCATCAGAGATTAAGCGGGGTATATTACAAGAACAGGATGAACGTTTGGTGGCTAATATTTAGGAGGGATACTATTTTAGTAGACCGAAGAAACTTAGATTTTAAAATTAGTAATTAGTAAGCCTTACTTGGTAAAATACAAGTAAGGCTTATTTTTTCAGAAATTTTTGGTGTTTTTTGACACTGAAGGACACTGATTGCTTATGAAAAGCACTGAATTTTTTAAAATACAATTAAGCCCCGGCTACTATTATCATTGGTGGTTGTGGCCTCGGGCCATGAAAGTTAATAAGAAAATAGGTTAAATTCTTCCTTTTGCTGCCAGCACTCTATTTTCTAATAAATATCCCTTGTTTAACTTGGATATAGTGACTATAATTTATGTGTCGTACTTAGTAAAACAACTTAATTATTGTAATAATGATTGTTGTTATCAGGTAATATTTTTCACAAGCAGGAACGTCTCGTTTTCTGTAGAAATGATAGTATAGGACAATGGCGTACAATAGGCGAGGGGGAAACTGATAAATGAATCTTCTTTTTACCAGGGACTTAAAAGCGGAATTGGCTGATTTGGAACAGGTGTTTAAGCACAGTCTTTTACCCTGGTGGGATAATATTAATAATTATGTTGGAAAACTGAAGGACGATTTAACCTGGACGATCCTTCCCTCCGTAGTCATGAGTATATATCAATATACCGGACATAGCCGCCAGTTATCCATAGCCATGTCCAGTATTTTCCGGAACAGTTACCTGGCTCACCGGGTACACGCCCTGGTTAAAGATGATGAGGAAGGGCAACAGTACGATCAGGATTTGCAGTTTAATATTTTAATTGGGGATTATATATCGGGACGGGTTTTAAAAGGTTTGGTTGAGACTAAAACGGATCACCTGTTAAATGATTTCGCTGAAATGACGGCAGAGATTAACCAGGGCATGGTTATTAAGCACAAGTTAAATGGTAGTTTTATTCAGATTGTTGAGACTACCAGGGTGCCATTATATGTTACTGCATTTTTAACTGCGGCTAAACTGGCTGGTTATGATGCCGAATGTTGTGAAATATATCGCCAGATGGGTTACCATTTGGGCATGTCTATAGAGTTAGGACAAGACCCTGTTTTCCACCAACAGGCACACGATCATTTTCATAAGTGTGAACAACTGTTTTTAAAGACTAACAACAAGCGCAATGTTTCTAATAGTAGTTTAGAGAAGGCCATAAGAGAGTTACACGATCATTTTTTCAGCATGGAAGAATCCGCGGTGGTTTAATAAGGAAATAGACGGGGATTAGACACTGAAGGACACTGATTTCTTATGATTAACACTGAATTTTATTATATTTTTAAAGGATAGCGAAGGCTAAAGCCTCCGCTACGGATTACGGGACGTATTCAAGACGAAATAGCT
>DUMX01000366.1 GCA_012839665.1 Gelria sp. | reverse complement strand
TACCAAAAAATGGGTACAGTTTACAAAGACCCCGATACCGGGAAACTGTTTATGCTTACGGATGAGTAAGATACGCTGCAATTATATATCAAGAACTAGTATAGAAACGACCTGTAGCTCAGTCCTATTATTACTCACAACAACTATTGCGGCAAATCTATTTGTTTCGCTCAGAAAGAACTTGAGGGGAGGAGATATATTTCATAAATATTGTTGTCGGGTAGTACCTGTAAATAGAAAATAGATATTTACAAAGCACTGATCGTAGACCTTTTTTAGTGAAACATAGGGAGGGTTTGAAATTATGCAATTAATGAATTGGGGATTAAAGCCCCATAGCAGGAAGCTAATTGCCTGCATGGTGGCCTTAATCATGTTACTTAGTATGATGGGGCTGGGCAGTCCCGGTACGGCGCAGGCCAAGACCGGTAGCAGCGCCCCGGCCGAAAGTCTGGTTGTCAATATTCTCAATCCTGATGGTACGGTTACTACAGTACATGAGTATGTATACGATGAATTGGCGTCCCTGGAAAAGATTAATTACTATGCGACCATTGATTCCCTGCCAATAGGTGTGGGTACCAAGGCCCAGGGTGTTGAAATCCATACCCTTATAAATGATGCCAAAAACTATAATCCCGATATAAAGTGGGAATCGGGTCAGAAATTAGTATTTTACGCTACTGATTACCCTACAATTCCCTATCAGGGAACCAACTACTATACTTATGATTTCTTATATGGGCAAAACCGGTGTTATTTTCCGAAGCTGGTTGAAACCTATAACCCAGAGTATGGCAGGGAAAGTATTGACCTTAGTGGAGCCGTGGCTGTAGCCCCAATGCTGGCTTCGTCTTCCTATCAGGACAGAGGGTTGACTGATGCAAAACTCAAGAGTACTGATAATCCAGTGGTAATAGACGGTGTGTCGTCCTTCCGATTCTGCATGGGCATTACCGAAGCAGAAGCCAGAGATGAAAATTTCTCCAGTACCAATAAATTTGCCAAGTGGGTATACCGAGTAGATGTCGGCCCGGTAAACGGTTCAAAACTGATTGCCGATAAAACCGATAATGAAGTTGGGCAACCAATAGAGATTACATTTACTGATAACTCTGCCTGGCGGGAAAAAATTGCCCAGGTAAAAGTAGACGAAAATGTTTTAAATTTAGAACAATACGCAATAACAGCAGGAAAACTTACCATCAACTCCGATGTATTTACCCAGGCTGGTGATTATACCATAACTGTGGAATCTCCCGGTTATATGAACTCCACGGTTAAGCAGACCATCAATGGACCACCTGCTTATACCGTAACCTTTACCGTAACTGATGGAACCAGCGCCATTCAGGGAGCAAACATCACCATCGCCAAGCAGACCTTAACCACCGATGCCGACGGTAAGGCGACTATTGATTTAGAAGATGGCGCATACACTTACGGCGTAACCGCAATCGGCTTTATTACCATTACCGATGGCAGTGTAACCGTAAACGGTGCCGCATTAGCTGAAGCCGTTACCATGACCGCGAACCCGGGAGGACTAACCGATGCTGAGAAAGTAGCAGTCGCCAAAGCCAACTTAACCCTGGGTGATATAAATGCGGTAAACGCAGATCTAACATTACCGGGGAACCAGAATGAAGCAACCGTAACCTGGACATCAGGTAATACAGATGTAATAAGCAACGATGGTAAAGTAACCCGGCCCGCTGCAGGGCAACCCGATGCATGTGTTACATTGACAGCAATAATAACTGCCGGTGAAGCAAGCGACACTAAAGATTTTATAGTAACAGTATTAGCAGAAGAAGCAGCCGGCTCCAAGACCCCCCCTGCACTAGCCGCTGATACCACTGACAACAAGGTAGGACAGGCAGTAGATATCACCTTTACCGACGACGCAACCTGGTGCGGGGTCATTACTGGTATCACCGTGGATGGCAACGCGCTCAACAACAACCAGTATTCAGTAACCGCAGGCAATATCAACCTTATCGCCGATATCTTTACCGCCCCTGGTGATTACGCCATCGCCGTTCAGGCTACCGACTATGCCGATGCTTGCGTCACCCAGAACATCCTTGGGGTACCTCGCCCCGGAGCCTGGGATGGCAGTATTGACACCAGCTGGTACAATGCGGCAGGTAAAGGCTTCGAAATAAGCACCCCGGCAGAGCTGGCAGGGCTGGCGACCATTGTCAACGGCACCGCTGATGGTATTTCGCAAGATCTCTTTGAAGGAAAAACCGTCATATTGATGGCAGATATTGATTTAGGCGGTATACAAAATAAAGATGGAACCTGGGACCCCGCTAGCATTCAATGGACATCCATTGGAGGCGGCGAAGCGGGTGACAGCAATAATGCCTCTTTCAGGGGAATCTTCGATGGTAACGGGCACATCGTTTCTAATATCTATATTGAAGTACAAAATTTAGATTGGCAATCTGATTATGAAGCGAGAAACCGAGGATTATTTGGGCTTATTTGGGATAGTGCCGTAGTTAAAAATATAGGTGTTACCGGATATGTTGCGGGAGCCAGGTCGATTGCTGGCGTAGTTGGTAAGAACTGGGGCAGAATAGAAAACTGCTTTAATGCCGCTACCGTTATCGGTACACAAAGTAAAGGCGTTGGCGGTATAACCGGAGCCAACTGGGATTCGCCGTCAATCGTAAATTGCTATAATATCGGTTCGGTTCTGACCAAATACGGTACAGGGTTGGCCGGTGGCATAGCCGGGGATAATGAACATATAGTTTCCAACTGCTATAATGCAGGACAGATTAGCGGAACTGATTCTACCAATGTTGGTGGAATTGTCGGAAATATTAAAGGTAATAATAATCCGATAGTTACAGACTGCTATTATGATAGTGCGCTGAATGCCAAAGGAATTGGTTACATTGATAGTAATAATATGGGCTCTTATACCATAGAAAATGTAGAAGGCAAGACCGCCGAGGAAATGAAGACGGCAGCATTTATCGCTCTTCTAAACGGGGAAAACGGTACTGCTTTTGTCCAGGACACCAGCAATATAAATAACGGTTATCCCATCCTGGCCTGGCAGGTTGCAGCACCACCTGCTAGAAAGACAGCACCTGCTCTTGCCCCCGACACTACCAATAATAATCTGGGCCAGTCTATCGACATTACCTTCACCGATGATGCTGACTGGCGTGGGGTTATCAGCCGTATTATCGTAAATGACACTACCCTGACTGGCGAACAATATACCGTAAGCGCAGGCAATATCAACATTGCCGCCAGTGTATTTCCTACCGCCGGTTACTATACTATTACCGTCCCTGCCGCCTATTATCATGATACGACTACAATAACCCAGACCATTGAGCCTGGAACCCTGTTAACGCCGCCGGCTTTAAACGCCGACAGTACGGAGAACATATTGGGTCAGGCCGTTGATATCACCTTCACCGACGACGAAACCTGGCGCGGGGCGGTTTACGCCATCACCGTGAACAATACTCCCCTGACCAGCGACCAGTACATCCTGACCACAGGCAATATCAACATCGCCGCCGCTGTCTTTACTGTTCCAGGTGACTATGAAATTGTCATCCAGGCCAGCGGTTATAATGACGCCGCTGTGACTCAGAATATACAGGGCAAGACTCCGCCGGTTTTAACCGCCGATAGCGTGAAAACCGCAGTGGGGCAGACAGTGAATATTACTTTCAACTACAATGAAAAAGCCTGGCTGGAGGCTATCACCGGCATCACTGTAAACGGTATGCCTCTGACTGAAGACCAGTATACCCTGATCGCAGGCAGCAAGGGTACCATGTCCCCATATCCCGAGTTCCCAAGCAAGATCAAAATCACAGGCTCTGTCTTTACCACTCCCGGTGATTACGAGATTGTCGTCCGGGCCGGCGGTTATGCTGACGCCCCCGTAATTCAGAACAAAACTCCGGTTTTAAACGCTGATGTCACTGACAACAATATCGGTAATCCTATAGAAATCACCTTTACCGATAATGAACCCTGGCGCACTGCCATCACCGCCATCAGCGTAGAAGGCAGCGATTTGGCCGCGGACAAGTACACTATCGCTGCCGGTAAAATTACCATTGCCGCCG
>DUMX01000039.1 GCA_012839665.1 Gelria sp. | reverse complement strand
TAAGAATTATTGTGGAAATGCACCCTACACCCTACGGGCACACAGCAGCTTTCGGTAGGAAGTGTAGGGAACGGCCCCTGTGCCGTTCCGTCATGTTGTCGCAATACCGGTTGCAACTATTTTCATCGGTGGTTGTGTCCTCGGGCCATGGAATTAGCGTTAAATATAAAGAAAGGGATGTGTGGAATGGATAATAAAAGAGTACGGGAAATAATTAATTCGTTAGGAGTAATCGAAGTTTTATATCAGGGTCGCCCGGTGTGGATTGAGGATGTTGATGGCAGTCTGGCGCAGGTCAGGTATCTGGATGCCAGAGACAGCTTCGAAGTCCCGGTAGGGGAATTGAAAGAAAGTTAATCCATCTGCCCTTTTTCAAATATGTGGGGCATGGGGGAATACCAGCAGCTTCCCATTTGTTTGACTTCGGATTTTCCATTTCTGGTTTCGATGGTTACCCAGGATTTTATTAAAGCACCATCCATTCCCGGGTATATCAATCTTTCTTCGCCTTCAGGAAGTAACCAGTTATTTTTATATATTTTGTGGGCCTTTTGTATTTTTAAGACTTCATGATGCCATTTTATTTTTGGAGGTTTACTTTCTCCATAGAAGGCTATATACAGGCGGTTATCTACTCCTTGCGACCAGATTAGGAGGGGATGGGATAAGTTATTGGTGAATTTTATATCTTTGGCTCCGTAGTTAACAGTAGCATCTTGGCCATAGGGCACATAAGGTACCGGCATGCTGTGCGGATGTCGCTCTATTATGGGAAGGTTACAAAGTACGGCTACATTATATAGAGTTGAGGCTATTTTACACACCCCTCCTCCGGTTGTACGGGATAATTGAGTTCCCAGGTAAACCGGACCTTCCTTGAAACCGCGTTGCTGGGAATAGGGACCTACGGTAAGGTTTTGGGAAAAAACCTCTCCCGGTTTTAGAACCTTACCCTGCAGGTATTTTGCTCCTAAATGGACATTAGCCTCTTCGCCGGGAAGTGGGTTAGGTAGTACCGTACAATAGGCAGCCATCATGACAAAAGCATTGTTTTCCTCCTGCGCTTTTAAAAACTCGGGGTTTTTCTCCCAGGGAACCCAGGCAACTGGTCCCGAGTACATCCTTTCTTGTACCAGCTTCAGCGAATTTTTTTCTTTATTTTCCTCATTTGTAGCCTGAGCCGTTTCGGCTGAATTTTCCTGTAGGGTAATATCCCGTTCATTACTTTGTTTAAAGCTGGTTGATAATAATATAATCAGGGAAATAAAACCAACTATTAAGAAAAGCAATATTGCCCTTTTGTTAGAAAACATTTTCACCCCTCCATTGCCGATAAAAGATCCCTATTAGTATTCCGTAATAGCCAGAAAAATACCCGCAAAGATGAGGAGACTGCCAGACAGTTAAAAGGGGAGAAATATAGGCTTATATTTAGTAAAATACTGGGTTGTAGCATCTATATTTGCTAAAATAGTTTTAGCTCTGGTTCTACTGCGGAATCGGCTTATTCCCTTAAGTAAAGTTGACGGGGTGTAGAAAAATGGATGTTACAGCGTTATTTATAACCGCCTTTTTGGTAGGCCTTTCGGGAGCTATGATGCCCGGACCTCTTTTGACCGTAACTATTGCTGAAAGTGCCCGCCGCGGTTTTAAAGCTGGTCCACTTATCGTACTTGGGCATGCCATATTGGAATTGGCTTTAATAATAGCCTTGCTGGCGGGACTTTCTTTTTATTTAAAAAAACCTCTGGTTACTAATATTATTTCCATTGTTGGTGGGGCTTTCTTACTTTTTATAGGGCTAAATATGATAAGGGATGTCCTGGCAGGAAGGGCTACTTTGGAGGGCAGCGGAAACGATGTAAAAGGTGTAAACATGCACCCGGTTATGGCTGGTATCCTGGTCAGCGTATCTAATCCTTTTTGGATTGTGTGGTGGGCGACTATTGGGCTCACCTACTTGACTATGGCTTTAAAAAGCGGGGTAATGGGGATTACCTCGTTTTTCAGCGGGCATATCATGGCTGATCTGCTCTGGTATTCACTGGTAGCTGCAGCTATTGCAGGTGGCCGTAGGTTTATTAAACCCCAGGTTTATCAGGGTATTATTATGCTCTGTGGCCTATTTCTGATAGGCCTGGGCGGGTATTTTATCTATGGCGTGATATAATTTAAATTGGGGGTGGAGAGATGGCTTCCTGGTGGAGTATACGTTATATTAGACGGCGGCAGACAATAGTAGGTACTTTCATGAAACACGGTTTAGGTTACCTGTTGCAGCGCTTCGGATTGGCAGGGAGGGTGCAGTTATCCACCAGAAGGATTATGAATAGTAGTTATGAGCCTGAGTCCGCCGAATACCTGCTGGCAGACAACCTGTGCCGGGCTATGATGGAACTGGGCCCCACATTTATTAAGTTAGGTCAAATGCTTAGCACTCGTCCGGATATGCTTCCCCCACCCTACATAGACGCCTTAGAAACATTGCAGGATAAAGTAGAGCCACTGCCTTATGAAGAAATCTTAAAACAATTGGTAAACGAAATAGGACACCCGGAGCAGGTTTTTGAAGAGTTTGACCCCGTACCATTGGCAGCAGCATCGATTGGACAAGTCCACTGGGCTCGATTAAAAAGTGGTGAAGAAGTAATAGTAAAGGTCCAGCGTCCCGGCATAGAGAGGAATGTAGAAAGTGATTTGGAAATTCTAAAGGGATTGGCTCGGATTTCTGAAAGAAGGTCATCTGAAGCCAGGCGTATTGGCATTGCGGCTATGATAGACGAATACAGCCGCCTGCTTTTAAGGGAGCTGGATTATGCTCGGGAAGCTCGTAATACGGAAAGGGTTTACAATAATTTTAAAGATGATGACAGGGTGGTAATACCGCGGGTATATTGGGAATATACTACCCCACGGGTTTTAACCCAGGAGTTTATAGCCGGAGTTAAGTTAAGTGACATAGAGGAAATTGACCGTCGGGGATGGGACCGACGCAAAATATCCCGACTGGGTACTGAGGTATTCTTATCTCAAATATTATTGCACGGGTTCTTCCAGGCAGATCCCCACCCGGGTAATATGCTGGTTGTAGACGAGGATAGAATTGCGTTCATTGATTTTGGTGAAATCGGGTATTTGACCGAAAATCGGTTGCTTCATTTAGGAGAACTGTTGCTTAGTCTAAATAAAGGTGATATCTATAAAGCTATGGCTATGCTCCAGGATATAGGGATAATTGATGAATTAACTGATACAGATAATTTTTATGAGGATTTTGTTGACCTGGTGAAAAATATATCTTCTACTAGTATTGGTAACCTGGATATGAAAAAAATAAGAAAAGACTCTTTGGAACTGGCTTATCGTTATCACTTAAAAATGCCTGCCTATCTTACTGCTCTGATGAAGGCTTTAATCACAGTGGAGGGAGTCGGTAAAAAGTTGGACCCAGATTTCAACTTTACCGAGGTGGCCCAACCATTGGCGATGAAGGTATACGCTGAACGAATTAAACCAACAAATGCTTACAAGATATTCCAGAGCAAATATTACCGGGATGTCAGGCCCCTGCGAAAGATACCTGCACATCTGAATGCTCTACTAAACACGGCTGAAGAAGGTCGTTTGACTATAACTATGCAGGTGGAATTTACCCCCAAAACTAATCGCAAACTTACTCAATTGGCCAGCCGGGTAAGTGCCAGTCTTATTATTACCGGAGCCTTGATAGGTTCCGCTCTAATTATCCAAACTAACCATTCCGAGCAGGTGGAAAAATACGCTTATCTTGGGGTTATTGGTTTTGGCATGGCATTAATCTTGTTGGTAGTATTTTTCCT
Organism: Gelria sp.; assembly: GCA_012839665.1. Classification (GTDB taxonomy): domain Bacteria; phylum Bacillota; class Syntrophomonadia; order Syntrophomonadales; family Syntrophomonadaceae; genus UBA4844. The sequence continues at coordinate 1,195 of DUMX01000039.1, read as the reverse complement.
GGCATCCTTACGGCCTTAGGATAGTTAGGATGGGTATTAAACTTTGTAATATTTATCCTCGGCACAACCAACCAGGCCCAAGCGCTTAAGCCTTTTCAGGTGCTGGTACATGGCGAGTTTCTCAAACCATTGATACATAGGAGGTAGCTTAACATCCTTACCGTAGAAAAACTGGTAAGCAGCCAGTTCATCCAGGGTATGAGGTGTGCTTAAGGCTTGAAGAACTTTTTCCTCCTTGCGCAATATAACATCGCGGAAGGTGATTAAGCCGGAATTAATATCCTGGGAGACAAGACCCTTGTGTCCTGAAAGTAGCATTTTGGGATTTAGCTCCCGGCATTTTTCGATAGAAGATAATAAGTCGTCCAGGTCACTACAATAATGGCCATACCAGGGGCCAAAGCCTGCCAGGTCAATGTCACCGCTTATAAGGATACCATGTTTTTCCTCCCAAAAGGCACAATGGCCAGGTGTGTGTCCAGGAGTGTGTACTACCTGGAGGCTGGTTTTCCCCAGGTTTAGGACTTCACCATCATGGAGTTCTCTATGAACCGGGGAGGGAGTAATATTAGTGTTTTGAAAATACAGACGTGGAATTTCTTCTCCTCCAGCAAAAAGGTGACATCCATATGCATCCATAAACGTATCTAGAGACCTTATACAAGGGGCATCCAGGTAATGAGCCCAAATCTCAGCATCAGGAAAACAATGATTATACATAATATGGTCATAGTGAAAGTGGGTATTTATTATCACATCAATGTTTAGTTCTTGTATTCGAGGAAGATTTTCTTTACCGAAGCTGGTATCAATCACCACTCTGATTTGGTCTTCAATAAGAACGCTATAGCTATAGGGAAATTTTCCTTTAGCAGGTGGGCAAATTAAGGAAATACCCGGTACAACTGAAAACAACAATTATTAGCACCTCATTTACCGCCCGGGCAGTTTGCCGGAGTTATACTCCTGGACGCATATGCTCCCATTTTCCAGAAAAGCAATTTCAGGGTAAGGCCGGTTAGTCTGATCATCGCTGGCACGGGATATTTTATTGCTAATACGAATCTGACCGGGAACTAGATTAAGAGCAAAAACAATGCTGTTATCATTACCATAATAGCCGGCGTGAGCTATTCCACCTAGTTTGCCCAGGATAATAATGTCACCAGCAGCAGTAATTTCTGCACTTTCATGT
>DUMX01000038.1 GCA_012839665.1 Gelria sp. | reverse complement strand
TTAAGGTAAACACCAATCTTGAGCCGGAGTTGCCCCAGGTCTACGCTAATCCTAACCGACTGGATGAAGTTCTAATTAATCTTTTGGCCAATGCCATACAGGAATTAGATAAAGTTAGCCATAGAAATAGGGCAATATTATGCTCGACCTGGAAAGATAAAAATTTTGCTGTCCTTCAAGTACGAGATAATGCCGCTGGTATAGAGGAAAACATCCTCGACCATATCTTTGAGCCCTTTGTTACTACTAAATCGGTTCGTCAAGGTATGGGGCTGGGGTTATCCGTAGTACATACCATAGTTACTCGCCTGCAAGGTCAGATATCTGCCTGCAACCTGGACACTGGTGGAGCTACCTTTACAGTAAAAATACCCCTATTTAAGTCGTAGCTGAAAGGAAGGACAAGAGATGAATATTCTTCTAGTTGATGATGAAAGCCGCAGCCGTTCTCATGTAGCCGAATTCCTACGCAAGCTAGGGCACCAGGTGGTGGAGGCTAATGATGGTACGGAAGCACTGGAGCTTTTTAATAAGCAGGATTTTAATCTGCTATTAACTGATAATCGTATGCCCCGTATGTCCGGACTAGAACTATTACATAAATTATCTGATGTGCCTGCCGCTAAAAAGGTAGATAAAGTACTTTTTACTGCTTATGCTGATGTGGATAGCAGTATTGCAGCTATACGGGCAGGAGCATTTGATTATCTGTTAAAGCCCCTGGATATAGATGAATTAGTTAAAACTACAGAAAGAGTAGCCCAACACCAGGCAGAAATTCGGGGACAAGCTAATCAGCAATCTGCTGCCCCAGCCCAAGTAAAACCTGATATTACAAACTCTGATGCTTCTAAAGTTGGGGTTTTTTCTCGGCAGATGAAGCAGATTTATTCCCTGGCTCTCAAACTTCATCATAATCGCTCCATACCCGTGTTAATAGAAGGAGAAACTGGTACCGGTAAAGAACTGGTGGCCCGCTATATTCATTATGGAGAGAAAAATAATAATCTTCCTTTTGTAGCTTTGAACTGTGCGGCTCTTTCCTCCAGCATATTTGAAAGTGAACTCTTCGGTTATGAAGCCGGGACCTTTTCCGGCGGTTTGCCCCAGGGTAAGAAAGGTAAGCTGGATATGGCTAATGGGGGTACCCTGTTTTTGGATGAAATATCCGAACTGCCGCTTAATTTACAGGCCAAACTGTTACGGGTACTGCAGGAAAAAGAATTTTACCGGGTAGGCGGTTTAAAGCTAATTAAGACAGATGTACGCATTATCTGTGCCAGCAACCAGCGTTTGAAAAACCTGATTCAACAGGGGCTATTTAGAAAGGATTTATATTATCGCCTGAACATGGGTTATATATATATACCCCCGTTAAGGAAACAACCAAACGCCATAATTCCCCTAACCCGGATGTTTATGATGGAGATATCCGAACAAGCTAACCGACGGTTTACAAAAATTGATTCCCAGGCTGCCCGTATTTTGCGAACCTATCCCTGGCCGGGTAATGTCAGGGAATTGCGCAATACGATTGAATGGATAGTATTGATGAATGATGATACTACTATCCGGCTTCACCATCTGGATAAACTGCGTTTGAACACTCCGGAGAATACAGCTGAAAATCTGGATAAACGTATTCTCCCTGACGATTTCTTTTTACCACCTGGTAGTATGGATTTGGATAAGTTGTCTAATGATATTATCCTTAAAGCCCTTAAAATGCATAACGGAAATAAAACTGCTACTGCCCGCTATCTCGGCATTTCACGCAGCACCCTTTACTATCGATTACAGCTTATGGAAGATAGTAAATAATTAGTTTTCGGTGGCGATGTTTAATTCTATAACCCCTTCTTCGGCAGTGAACTTGACCACCAGGGTCTCTACCTGGCTTATCAGGGAAATCAGATTACTACCATGAATCAGGGTAGGAGGGGTAATGTTGGTTAAAACCCCGATTTTTTCGAGTTCACTGGCACTCCTGCCACTTACCATATTAGTTAGCTCACAAAGAGCACTTTTAGATATGAGATCAAACTCATTAACTGGCAGGCCTCCCATCATTTTAGAAGCGACATTCATGGCAGTTTTTTCTTGCATGGATAAAACCACATTGCCCCTGATATCCCCAACCAGTCCGATAATGATATTAACTTCATTTTCGGTCTTAAGATTTTCCCGTGCATTTAAAGCAGTCCGGGTCAAACTGTCAATACCCAGCATACTTGTTACTTCCATGAGACCAGTAATAAAGGCATTAATATGTTTAACATCCATAAGCTACTTCCTCTCCTTCATTACTACATTAAGTTTTACGTTACCAGCATCAGTTTGCAAAAGAATGGAGCAAGCATTGAGCCGCACATTAAACATGCTCATATCCTTACCGGCAAAAACGCTGGGCGGGGTTAAGCGTATGTTAAGCCCGGAATGAATGTTATTTATATCAGTAATAGCGTTACCACCAATGATATTGGCAATTTCGGCACCGGCCAGTAAGACTTCCTCATCTTCTACGCTGCTGTAATCTTCACCAACCATGATGCTTGCTAGTTTTAAGGCTGTTTCCTGGCTCATATCGAGAAAAAACCAGCCTTCCCAACCACCGATTAATCCTACCATTACGGTAAAGCCCTGTGATGTGAAGCTATCTTCTTCTGCTTCCGCCTGACCTTTATGGATATTCAAATCAAACATTTCTTTAAAAATATTATTACTCGCCCGCACAAAAGGAGCAATTGTTGCGTTTAAATCCACTCTCCCACCTCTATTCATTAATTGCCTGCAATACTTTTTTCACTATTTCCTCCGGTTTAAATGGTTTGGCACAGAAATGAACTATACCCCACCCCCTGGCTTCAGCAACTATGTCATTATCACTCATAGCGCTGAGCATTATTATTTTCTGAGCCGGGTTTTGTTCTTTAATGGCCTGGGCAGCTTGTAATCCGTCCATTATAGGCATAGTTACATCCATAGTAATGACATCCGGCTTAATTTCATGATACAGTTCCACCGCGTCTTTACCATTGGCCGCTTCACCGATAACTGCAAATCCCTCCGGTTCCAGAGCCTTCTTAATCATCTTGCGCGTAATCGGGGAATCATCTACCGCCATAACCTTGATTGCAGTTCCATCCATACGTAAACCCTTCATGTTATCAACCTCCTGATAGAGTTTTTTTGACACTTCCGTACTCATTTTTAACGACTAACAGCTTTTATTACCTCGCGAGCAATGTTCCATATAGGTACTACTATTTCGGCACCACCGCGTTTAACCGTTTCACCCGGCATGCCGTTTACAATAGCACTTTCTTCAGATTCGGCTATAGTAATTCCTCCGGCTTTGCGAATATTTACCATAGCATCAGCACCGTCGGTTCCCATCCCGGTCATTATAACTCCTATGGTCCGTTCACCATACACCTTTAAGACTGATTCCATCATTACACTTACCGAGGGCATAAATAAATGGTCAGGCTTACTGCCCAGACGTATCATGACATCTCCAGTTGTAGTCTGGACCAAATTGAGATGACGTCCCCCACCACCTACGTATAATACTCCCTTTTCCACCTTCATCCCGGCTTGAGCCTCTACTACCTCCAACTGGCAAGCTGCATTAAGCCGATTTACATAAGTGGAGGTGAAATTAGCCGGCATATGCTGTACTAAAAAGAATGCAGCATTGATATCCGGAGGTAGTAAGGGTAAAACTTCGTAAATAACTTTGGGGCCTCCAGTAGAGATACCCATAGCTACTGCCTTTGTTGCTTTACCGCCTCCGGAATAAGTTTTTAGCCTCGTTCCCGGTTTTTTTTGGCTACGAGATAAACGCTCCGCTATCCTGCTATTATCTTTGAGGTTAGCTGCCAATTTGACCTTGCTTAGTAATTCCCCGGCAACACTTTCTAAATTGCTAGAAACAGTTCCTCCCGGTTTGGCAATAAAATCAAATGCCCCCAATTCCAGAGCTTCGAAGGTGGTTACTGCCCCTTCCTGGGTTAGAGATGACACCATGACCACGGGACATATCTTTTCATCAACAATATACTGCAAGGCGGTAATACCATCTTGTCCCGGCATATTAACATCCATAGTAACCACGTCAGGCAGGTACTCTCTGGCTTTTTCTACCACATCATTACCGTCCCGAGCAGCTGCTATAACTTCAATTTCCGGGTCTGCCTCCAGTATTTTTCTTAGCATTTTGCGCATCAAAGCGGAATCATCAGCTATCAGTACCTTTATCATTCTTTTCGCCCCTGCCTTGTTTTTTAAGCTTGGGTGTTTCAGGTTGTTTGGCCCTGGCCTTGGGCTTAGCTTCTGGTTTCATGCCTTCTAGCCTTTGCCACTCTTTTTCTACCAATATATTTTCTAAGTTAAGCATCATAATCATACGGTTTTCCAGATTGGCAATACCATCCATAAACCTGTGCATCTGCTGATCTTGTAGAATATCAGGTGCATCCTCTACTAACTGCCGCCCTATACGTAATACTTCCAAAACTTCGTCAACGATTATGCCAATTTTCTTATTGTTAATCTCACTTACTATCACCCGAGTGAATTCGTTATATTCCTTGAATTCAATCTCAAAACGTTTTCTCAAGTCTATTACGGGTATAACATCCCCACGCAGGTTAATAACTCCTTCTACGAAACGGGGAGCACGCGGAACCCTGGTAATCTTCTCCAGGCGATTAATCTCCTGTACCTGGGTAATTCGTACCCCGTACTGTTCCCCGGCTAACCCGAAAACCACCATCTGTTCCTCGTCTATTTCATCCAGCAAGATTTCTTCTTCTCCTGTACCAGCCTCGGCGTTTTCCAGGCTGCCTATGTCTTGTAGTTCTTCCTGACTTATAATTTCTTGGGAGTCAAGTAGCATTATAATGCGTTTACCCCCATCTACCCGGGCGATGCCCTTTAATTGTTCGCCGCTTTCGCTGCTTAAGGCCTGGGGAGGAGCAAAAATGGTATCTTTGGCAATTCGGGTAACCTCATATACCCGGTCCACCACCAGACCAATACGAGTATTATCAACATCAACTACCACTATCCGGGTGCTATCATCTATCTCTTCATTTCCGGTATCAAGTTTGATACGCATATCCACAATCGGCATCAGGATATCTCTTAATGAAATTACCCCTTTAATATATTCCGGCAGGTTGGGGACTTTTACAATCTCGGGATAACGGATTATTTCCCGTACATGCTCAATCTCTATGGCGAACTCCTCATTCCCCAACAGGAAAGAAACTAATTGTACCTCATCTATCTTCTTTTCTGCTTCCTGTTTACCACCATCTTTAACTGCATTTTGACTCCGGATCTCTTTTCTTGCAGTTTGCTCCACACTGCAGAAGTTTCCGGCTTCCACTATCATAACCAGTTTCTTGCCATCATTTATCTTAACTACGCCAGAAATAGTACTCATATCCATATCCGTAGCCATAGCCGGTGTTTTTTCAATGCGGTCACTCTCTACCCGGAGAACTTCTGATACGGCATCAACACTGAGTCCTGCTTTTTTTCCTTGTACGTCCACCACAATTACCCGGCTAGAAATATCGCGCTGGGCCTGCTCCATGCCGAATTTTATGCGAGTATCCAGTACCGGCAAAATCTCCCCCCGCAAGTTTGTTACCCCTTCTACATAGGGCGGTGCCTGTGGTACGGCAGTAATTGACGGTGTCCGGATGATTTCCTGTACATTCATGATGTCTATGCCGAAGTTTTCCTTCCCCAGGACAAAAGTAACTAGCTGCATTTCTTCAGAGGAGAACATATGGTCATTCTTCATTAGAAATCCCTCCTCAATTAAAACTTGGTTCCACTGCAAATTGGGGAACAACACGGATTTACTTAAGGTTAAAATAAAGAGTAATACGGAGTTATTTCAATACTAATTCTTAATTTTTAATTCTAAATTCTTAATTCTAACCCCACTATCCCTTTTGCCCACATATTTACTAGTTTGCATTCAAATAGCGGTTTTTGCAGCAGAATCACACTTATATCCTCCTCTAGTTAGTCTGCATTTCATCAGCTATTGATGCAATCTCTTCAATGGAGTTAGCCAATTCATTGATAGCCTTGGCCTGTTCCTGTGCTATCCGAGAAGCCTGCTCTACTTGTTGGGTAGCAATACTAACGATATCAGTAACCTGTTTCGCTTCCCGGACATCTTCAGCTATAGCCTGCTGGCTTTCCTGAATATGTTTTTTCACAACCTCACGCTCCTGGTTAATATTATCCAAATTCCTAGTTACTGCTTCGTTTTTCTGAGCACCTAACGCAGCTACTTCATTAGCTTTACGGGAAGCTGATTCCGACTGGGCTATTTCCATAAACACTTTACCCATTTGCATCTGGATATCCTGAACTAAATCCTTGATTTTATCCGCATTTTCGGCGGATTCGGTAGCCAGGTTCCTGATATCTCCGGCTACTACGGAGAAACCCCGGCCGTGTTCTCCGGCAGTGGCGGCTTCTATAAAGCCGTTTACAGCCAGCATATTAGTCTGAATAGAAACATTTTCAATAGTATCTACAATCTTTTCTATCTGGCGAATCTTTTCCTGCAAAGCTCCGATGGCATTATTAGTTTTATCATAAGATTTTATAGATTCCTTCAATTTCTGCCAGACTTCTGCGGCCATTACCCGGGAATCGTCCAGGTTTTGCCCAATATCCTCGAAAATCTCCCCCGCTTGTCCGGCTGTTCTGATCAGTTCTTCAATCTTCTCCTGGGCATTTTCCGCCGTAGCAATTGCCCTGACACCCTCGTTATTTACTGTCTGGGCTCCGTCCGCCATCTGGTTCAATGCCCCGGCTACCTGCATAGCTGATGTACTCAGTTCTTCAATGTTAGCAGATAGTTCTTCGGCAGTAGCGGCCACTTCTTCAGCTGATTTACTAATATCAGTGGAATTTTTTAGTTCCTCGGACATCTCTGCCAGTTCCTGAGTAGCAATGTTAACTTCATCCAGAGCCCTACCTTGTTCATCTACCGCTTTAACTGATTGTTCGATAGCAGCCAGGATTTGCTCCGCAGACGTAGCAATAGATTCAGCTTGACCCAGGAATTCATCAGATATTACCTGTAATTCCTGCGCAATTTTGTTGTTCTCATTCAGCATTCCTGCATACTTGAAAGGATGGGCGAGTCTTTCGG
>DUMX01000037.1 GCA_012839665.1 Gelria sp. | reverse complement strand
TATAGTTATAGATTAGCTAAAAAATTAAATTCTCCTCCCTGAAGACAGAAATATGCTGCAAAAGCAACGCAAGATAATGAAAAAAGACGAGGCAAAATATTAATCAAGTTACATATACCGGGCACTGGCTCAGGGAAGAAACTAACTGGGCTAATTCCTGCAGGTGGTTAAAGGCAGGGGGTTCTACTTCGTGTAATTGATACTCCAGGCCCAACATTTTCCACTTGTGGCTGCCCAGGGCGTGGTAGGGAAGAAGATCTACCCTTTCCACATAAGATAAATCTCGAATAAACAGAGCCATCTTTTCTAAATCTTCATATGCATCAGTCCATCCGGGTAATACCACATACCTTATCCAGATAGGCACCTTATTTTCATTTAGCAACTTGAGATTTGCAATGTTTAGCCGGTTGTCTGCGCCGGTTAGCAAGCGGCTTTTTTCGTTATTCACCTGTTTTATATCTGCCAATACTAAATTGGTAAAGGGCACTAGACTTAAAACTACTCGGGAGCTAATATAAAGTGAAGAATCGTAGGCGGTAGATATGTTTTCTTTACGACAATGCTTAAATATTTCTTTTATAAAGCGGTGTTGCAACAAAGGCTCCCCACCGGAAAAAGTCACACCACCACCGGAAGCTTCATAATAAGGGCGGTTTCGCAGGATAATTTCCATCAATTCTTCGACTCCGTATTCTTGAGCATTGGGGCTATTTACAGCCCAGGTATCGGGATTATGACAATATTTACAACGTAGCGGGCAACCCTGCATAAAAACAATTGTCCTTATTCCGGGTCCATCCAAGGTACTAAAAGTATCTATAGAATGAATTTTACCTTTCATAAAAATTACACCTCCTGGGGACTCCTGAGTACCGGGTCACCTGCGGGTAACCCCATACCCTTGGCCTTGTGCCCTGTTTGTATTATGCGTAAGGCCTAAAGGCGTTATCCGTGTTATATTCTCCTATAAAAAGTGCGGGCGATTACTTCTTCCTGTTGTTCGCGGCTCAGTTTAATGAAGTGTACGGCATAACCGGAAACTCGAATAGTCAAGTCAGGGTATTTTTCTGGGTGTTCCATGGCTTCCTTGAGTACTTCCGGATGAATTACATTAACATTCATGTGGTGTCCACCCTTGGTAAAATAGCCATATAACAGTCCTCTCAAATTATTGACCTGTTCTACCTCGCTTTTGCCCAGGGAATCAGGTACTATGGAAAAAGTATAAGAAATACCGTCCCGGGCATATTCATAGGGGATTTTAGCTACCGAGTTGCATGCCGCCAGGGCTCCCTTCTCCTCGCGCCCGTGCAAGGGATTGGCTCCAGGTGCCAGGGCTTTACCACATTTGCGGCCATCAGGTGTAGTTCCGGTATGCTTCCCATACATAACATTAGAGGTGATAGTAAGTACGGATAATGTATGCTCTGCATTACGGTAAGCAGGGTACTTTTTCAGGTATTTAATAAACATACGGACCAGCTCTACTACCAGCTTATCTACCCGGTCATCATCATTACCGTAGCGGGGATATTCCCCTTCAATAATAAAATCATGTACAATCCCACGCTCATCACGTACAGTTTTTACCCGGGCATATTTAATGGCACTGAGAGAGTCAGCCGCTACGGATAGCCCGGCAATTCCAAAGGCCATAAAATAATGGATATTA
>DUMX01000036.1 GCA_012839665.1 Gelria sp. | reverse complement strand
GCTCCCAGGGCTGCAAATAATATAATAGACCAGAATCGTGATGTACTTGAGGTACCAGTATGTATGGGTGTAGGCGGAAGCTTTGATGTTATCGCCGGGATTAAGAAAAGGGCACCTGAGATTTTCATAACCCTGAATTTGGAATGGTTTTATCGTTTACTTGTAGAACCGGCACGTTGGAAAAGACAGTTAGCTTTGCCGGCTTTTGTTCTGGCAGTTTTGAAACAGAAATACGGCAGGGCTTGAGGAGGATTGAAGGGTGGATAATACAAGGGTTTTTGCTCTGGATATTGGAACCCGCAAGATTGTAGGTTTAGTAATGGAGGAAAATGATACTGGCTACGAGGTTATTGATGTAGAAATTCTGGAGCATACTACCCGGGCGATGTTGGATGGGCAAATACATGATGTAGAAGCTGTAGCAGCAACTATATCCCAGATAAAAAATGCTCTGGAGGAACGTCAGGGAATAACATTAGAATCGGTAGCCGTAGCAGCAGCAGGATGTGCTCTGAAAACTTCCCGAGGAAGTTGCCGAAAACACCGGCAGCAGTTAAATGAGCTAAAGACCGAAGAAGTTAAAGCCCTGGAGATAGAGGCCGTACAGGAAGCCCAGGTTAAGCTGGCACAGGAAGAACTCGGCAATAAGGATTACAGTAATTATTTTTGTGTAGGATATAGCGTAGTCTCTTATCTCTTGGAAGGTCAGGCAATAGGTAAGCTGATAGGTCAGATAGCAAATGAAGTAGCGGTAGAGGTCATTGCTACTTTCCTACCCCGGGTAGTGGTGGATAGTCTCTTTTCTTCTCTTAATCGGGCAGGCCTGGAGGTTAAAAGTTTAACTCTGGAACCTATCGCGGCTATGTCAGTTGCTATACCGCCGGGAATGAGATTACTGAATTTGGCATTGGTAGATATTGGTGCTGGTACCTCTGATATTGCTTTGGTCAAGGAGGGTAATGTATTTGCCTATGCTATGGTACCATTAGCCGGGGATGAACTGACTGAATATCTGGTTTCAAAATACTTGCTGGACTTTGATACGGCTGAAAAGGCTAAACGCCTTCTAACCGAGCAGGATCATATCGATATATCCGATATATTGGGTAATTCCCTGCACTTATCCAGTAATGAAGTACAGCAGGAATTACGACCCTTGATAGATGAAATGACCACCGAGATAGCAAACCATATCATAGCTCATAATGAAAAGGTTACCGATGCAGTGGTATGTGTTGGCGGAGGTAGTTTAACTCCTTTTCTGGACACGAGCCTGGCTGAAAATCTCGGTATTCCAAATAACCGAGTAGGTATCAGAACAGTACAAGATATAGACTATATTATAACGGATTCTAGTTTTCTCAACAGTCCGCAAGGTATTACCCCTCTGGGTATTGCCTACAACTACTTTATTAACTCACCGGTACCCTTTATTAAGGTTATAATAAACGGCAGGGAAACTGCCCTCTGGAATCTGGGGGAAATTAATGTGGGTACTGCTCTGTTAAATTTGGGTATGTCGTTGAGTAATATCTATGGTAAACCTGGCATGGGCAAAACTATTGAAGTAAACGGTTACGTTAAGGTAATAAAGGGTAGTTTAGGAACAGCTCCGTTGATTAAGGTAAATGGGCAGGAAGCATCTCTAGAAACTAGTTTGCAGAATGGTGATAATATAGAGTTTATACCAGGAAAAGATGGAGAAGAAGCTTCCGTAACAGGTAGGGAGTTGGTACCTGCTGTTAAGGGGCAGGTAACTGTCAATGGTGAGACTTATGATTTGCAACCAGTGATAACCGTTAACGGAAAAACTTTCGACCTTGATGCGGACATACCGGACCGTAGCCGGGTAGAAATTAGAAGCGTAAATAGCGTTTCAGATGTTTTACGGTTAAGTGGAGTAGAAGAATATTGGCTGCGGGAAAAAACTTATAAATATTACCTGGATGGCCGGGAGATGAGTGTTAATTGGTTACCACTAGATGTGTATGTAGACGGGGCAAAAGCAGATATAAAACAATTAGTTGAACCTGGTGCCAGTTTAAATTATATTCGCAAACCACTCCGGCCATCTGTTAATGACCTGTTGGGCGGGCATGATTTCCTTACCATTAGGGTTATAGTGAATGGTGATGAAATAAGCCTCCCGGGAAAAGGAGCAGGCATTGAATTTGATGGACAACCAGCTAGCCTTTATGAGGAAATTAATGATGGAGTCCGGATAACCCTGAATCGGGAGGAGAGCGGAGCCATTTTAAGTGATATATTTAAGGTAGTGGATATCAAACCCGTAAAAAATTCAAAACTGCTTATCAAAGTAGATGGAGAGCCGGCTGGTTTTACTACTCCCATAAAAGAAGGAAGTCAAATTGAACTGAGCTGGGAATAAATAAAGCAGATAGACCCCGGATCGCAAATTTTTTTCGGTTCGGGGTCTGTTTTATTTCATAGAAATAAATATAGTTGGCTAAAATATAATCAACATAGATTAGTTAAATTTAGTCAAAAAAATAAAATAGGCTATCTACTTTCTGTTTTTTATAGTAAAATGAAAATAGATAGTCAACAATAGTCAAAGAAAAGGAAGAGGAGAAGAGGAATGAAACGGAGCCTTGCTGACAAAATTGAACAGTATCTTAAAGTATTAATTGAACGCAGTGATGATAAGCAGATAGAGATTCAGAGGTCGGAACTAGCAGAAACCTTTAGCTGTGTACCTTCCCAGGTAACCTATGTCATCAGTACCAGGTTTACCGAAGCGGAAGGTTACTATACAGAAAGCCGCCGGGGAGGTAAAGGTTTTGTCCGTATTCGCAGGTACCATCTGGAGAATGGCGGTGCCAGTCGAAAAGAACTGGTAGCATTTATCGATGAACTTTTACAGGATGATGCACTTACTACCAGTCAAAGTGATTTGCTTAAGCATCTTATTAGCTATAGTTTTAAGGATATACCACCGGAATATAGAAGGCGACTATATAAACAGTTTAGAAAAGTTGTGCTTGATTATGTGAATTTAGATTAAATAGGGGGGATAAATTTGAACTGTGACGAGTGCAAAAAAAGGCCAGCAACTGTTCATTTTACCCAGGTTTATAATGGTAAAATGGTTGAAACCCATTTATGTCAGCAGTGTTATGTGCAAAAAGGAGGCATTATATTTGATGTCGCCAAGCAGTTGTCTCTTCCTAATTTACTAGGTAGTTTTTTTGTCAGCAATTATAATTTGCAGGATATGAAATCCTTGTCTTCGACTACCGCATGCCCCAACTGTGGGATGAAATTAGGTGATATAAGTAACACCGGCCGTTTAGGTTGTTCAAGATGTTATACCGCCTTTGAAAGAGAGCTGGAGCCAACCCTGCGCAGGGTACACGGTGATAGTCGTCATGTTGGTAAAATACCGGCTCGAGGAGGCGAAAAAGTTATGGTTAAGAAGAAAATTGAGGGGTTAAAATATCAATTACAAAAGGCTATAGCAGTTGAGGATTATGAAAAGGCAGCAGAAATTAGAGATGAGATTAAAGAAACCGAAAAACAACTAGATTAGGGGGAAGGTATATGAAAGCTGACAATTTATTAAACAGCAATTTTGTCCGCTGGATGGCCGCCGATGAAGGGCCTGAAACCGATATAGTAGTGAGTAGTCGCATACGTTTGGCCAGAAACCTGGACTTAATTCCTTTTCCGCACCTGCTGAATCAGGAAAGAGGAAAGAAGTGTTTACAGGAGCTACAAAGTGCCTGGAAGAAAAGTGATAATAAAGATCTCAAGGAAATGGACCTTTTTACCTTTGACCAGCTAACATCTCTGGAACGACAAATGCTGGTGGAAAAACATCTGATTAGCCCCAATCATGCAGAATCAGATGAAAGTTTTCGGGGTGTATTGGCTAATGCGGATGGTTCTCTGGTAATAATGATAAATGAAGAAGACCATTTACGTATTCAATGTTTTCTACCTGGTTTGCAACTGGAAGAATGCTATCGCCGGGCTCAAAAAATAGATGATGACCTGGAAAAAAACTTAAACTTTGCTTTTGATGATACCAGGGGATACCTAACTTCTTGTCCCACTAATGTTGGTACCGGGATGCGTGCTTCAGTAATGCTCCATCTTCCGGCCATAGTCTTTAGTGGTCAAACTAACCATATTTTTCATAATATTGGCCAGTTAGGAATGGCCGTTCGTGGCATATATGGAGAAGGTACTGAAATGGTGGGGAACTTTTTTCAGTTATCTAATCAGATAACTATGGGGCAAAGTGAAGAGGATATTATAAATAATCTGAATACTATAACTACCCAGGTGGTGGAGCAGGAGCGCCTGATAAGGGAAAAATTGGCGGAAGAGATGAAATACCAACTGGAGGACCGAGTAGGAAGGGCTTATGGAATTCTTAGCAGTGCTCGGGTACTTAATTCCAATGAGGCTATGTCGCTTTTATCTGATGTCCGACTGGGAGTAGATATGGGTATACTGGCAAAAATAAAGCCATATGCCCTTAATGAACTGGTGGTAGCTATCAGACCTGCCCATTTACAGAAAAAAACGGGTAAAGAAATGGATGCTTTTCATCGGGATGTCAAACGGGCTGAGGTTATCCAGGAAAGATTAGCTATAACCAGAGGGTAATTAAGAATTAAGAATTGAGAATTATGGATAGGAGGAGATATGTATGTTTAGAAGATTTACGCAGAGGGCCAGGAATGCTGTTATTCACGCCCAGGAAGAAGCCAGACAACTAAATCACCCGGCTATTGGCACTGAACATATACTCCTGGGGTTGCTTAAAGAAGGTGAAGGAGTAGGAGCTCGGGCTCTGTTAAATATAGGTGTTGATTTACAAAAAGTACGAGAGGAAATTACCCGCTTGATAGGAGCAGGCACTATAAATGCTGAAAGGGCTGCCGGAGATTTACCTATCACTCCTAGAGCTAAGAAAATATTTAACCTGGCTTTTGACGAAGCCCGTTTACAGAGAGTTAATTATGTAGGTACTGAACATTTGCTTTTAGCCTTAATCAGGGAGGAAGAAGGGGTTGCCGGCCAGGTATTGATATCTATGGGAGTAGGTCTGGACCAAGTGCGAGAGCAGGTTATGTTGTTGTTAGGTGGAGATGTATCCGCCGGTTATAACGTTAATCCGTACCAGGAGCAACCGGGAGCGATGGGGGTAACCCAGATTAAAAAGAAAGTTCGCAGTAAAACTCCTACCCTGGATGCCTTTAGCCGTGATTTAACCCAGGATGCAGCTGAGGAAAGATTAGATCCGGTAATTGGCCGGGAAAAAGAAATAGAGCGGGTAATACAAATTTTATCTCGTCGAACTAAAAACAATCCGGTTTTAATCGGTGACCCTGGTGTAGGTAAAACTGCTATTGCTGAAGGATTGGCGCAGAGGATAAAAGATAACCAGGTACCGGAAATATTAAACGATAAACGAGTGGTGGCTCTAGATTTATCTACTATGGTGGCGGGAACTAAATACCGGGGAGAATTTGAGGACCGTTTAACCAAGATATTAAATGAAATTAAATCTGCTGGAGATGTAGTTATTTTCATTGATGAGCTTCATACCATAGTAGGAGCAGGTGCGGCTGAAGGAGCTATTGATGCGGCTAACATTCTTAAACCTTCCCTGGCCCGAGGTGAATTTCAGTGCGTAGGAGCTACCACTTTAGATGAGTACCGTAAGCATATTGAAAAAGATGCTGCCCTGGAAAGGCGGTTTCAGCCTATAGTGGTAGATGAACCTGGTGAAGAAGAAAGTATAGAAATACTCAAAGGTTTACGGGACCGGTACGAAGCCCATCATGGTGTAAAAATTAAAGATGAAGCTATCACAGCTGCAGTTAAACTTTCGGTTCGCTATATAAGTGACCGCTTCTTACCGGATAAGGCTATTGATTTAATTGATGAAGCTTCCTCGCGGGTACGACTGGCCAATTATGTCTTGCCCGAGGAAATTAAAGAAAAGGAAAGTCATCTGGAAGAACTAATAAAAGAAAAGGAAGAAGCTATTAATGCTCAAGAGTATGAAAAAGCTGCTTATTTACGGGACCAGGAGCAAAAATTATGCCGGGAAATAGAAAATGAGCGCAAGGAATGGACCAGTAAGCGTACCTTGCAGGGAGGCTCAGTAGGTGAAGAAGAAATAGCCGAAATAGTGGCTAGTTGGACCGGAGTACCGGTAAGTAAGTTGGCGGCTGAGGAGAGCGAACGTCTGGTAAACCTGGAAGAAATTTTGCATCAGCGGGTAGTTGGCCAGGAAGAAGCGGTGGAGGCAGTTTCCCGCGCAGTAAGGCGGGCTCGTGCTGGGTTGAAAAACCCGCAAAGGCCGATAGGGTCCTTTGTATTTTTGGGTCCCACCGGGGTAGGTAAAACTGAACTGGCCCGAGCTCTGGCGGAAGCTATGTTTGGTAGTGAGGATGCCCTGTTGCGGTTGGATATGTCTGAGTATATGGAAAAACATGCGGTTTCTCGTATGATAGGCTCTCCGCCCGGTTATGTAGGTTACGATGAGGGAGGTCAGCTAACTGAACAGGTGAGGAGAAAGCCGTATTCGGTAATTCTATTGGACGAGATAGAAAAAGCCCATCCAGATGTATTTAACATTTTGCTGCAGATATTGGAGGACGGTCGTTTAACTGATGGGCAGGGACGTACGGTAGATTTTCGCAATAGTATAATAATCATGACCTCCAATGTTGGAGCCCAGGACTTAAACGCTACTAAAAAAGTCGGTTTCACCAGTGCAATAGATGAAGCCGAAAACTATAGTCGCATGAAAGAACGGGTCATGGAACAACTCAAGCATACCTTCCGACCTGAATTAATGAACCGTATCGACGAAATTATTGTATTCTCCAACCTTGATGAAAATGAACTGAAACAGATAATTGATATACTTTTACGGGATTTAACCAAAAGGGTGGAGGAAAACGGCTATTCTATGGAAATAAACGCTGCTGCCCGAGAAATTATTATGAAAGAAGGATATGAACCGGCATATGGTGCCCGTCCTTTAAAGCGGGCTATACAGAAATTGGTCGAAGACCAGATATCTGAGGAGATACTGAAAAAGACAGTTGAACCAGGTGACAAAATTCTGATTGATGCTTTGGATGGTAAAATTGTAGTAAGAAAAGGCTAAAAGCATCCTAACCAAAAGGAGGCCTTAATTGGCCTCCTTTTTTTAAAAAAATAGATTTATCCACATATTCCCTGGGTTTAAACAAATTAAATGAAATTTACTGGAAATTATACTTAATTTACATTTATAATAATCTAAAGGAGAAATTTATGGGGAAAAACAGAAGCAGGTTTGTGTGTAATAGCTGTGGTCAGGTAAGCAGTAAATGGCTGGGAAAATGTCCAGGGTGTTCATCATGGAATACGATGGTGGAAGAGCCTTATGAAAAGAAAACGGTCTCCCGTAGCCGGAAGGTAGAGGCTGTCCCCCTTACTAGTATTTCTAATCAGGATATATTCAGGTTAAGTACCGGTATTGGTGAATTGGATAGGGTACTGGGTGGGGGCATAGTACCAGGCTCGGTAGTTCTATTAGGGGGAGACCCGGGCATAGGCAAGTCTACCCTTTTATTGCAGGTAGCTAATTTTATTGCTCAGGATGGTAAAGCTGTAATTTACCTTTCCGGCGAAGAGTCTTTGAAACAGGTACGACTGCGTTCCTTGCGGCTAAATATACATAATGATAATATTTATTTACTTAACGAGCAGGATATAGATTTACTGGATGAATATATTAAGGAGATTAATCCTGAATTAGTTATAGTTGACTCTATTCAGACCGTTTATTCTCCTGACATATCCTCTATTCCAGGTAGTGTCTCCCAGCTCCGGGAGTGTACCGCTCGGATAACTAATATAGCCAAAAGCAATGACAAAGCGTTTTTCCTGGTGGGTCATGTCACCAAAGACGGCGTTTTGGCAGGTCCCCGGGTATTGGAACATATGGTAGATGTGGTGGTTTATTTCGAGGGGGAGAAAAACTATTCTTTTCGCCTATTACGCGGCGTGAAGAACCGTTTTGGCTCTACTGACGAAATAGGGCTGATGGAGATGAGCGGGCAGGGCCTGATAGAGGTATTAGATCCCTCCTATGTGTTTCTTAGTTCCTCGCTACCTGATAGTAACGGCACTGCTATTACTGCTAGTTTTGAAGGTAGTCGGCCGCTTCTTATTGAGGTTCAAGCCCTGGTTGCCATGGCTGGTCAGGGTTATCCTCGGCGCATGGCTTCAGGAATTGACCAGAACCGTTTAGCGCTAATTATAGCTGTACTGGAAAAAAAGACTGGTTATAACCTTAGTGCCAACGATGTCTATCTTAAGGTAACGGGAGGGGTATTTCTAAAAGACCCATCCGTAGATTTAGGTATTGCAGCAGCCATTATATCCAGTTATCGGGAACAGAATCTTTCTCTGGATATGGTTTTTATAGGGGAATTAAGTCTAACCGGGCAAATCCGGTCGGTACCTTTTTTAGATATCAGGCTCAAAGAAGTTGAAAAAATGGGTTATAAAAAGGTAGTAATACCGGGGAGTACCTACAGGAATCGGGTTTATGGCACCGGTTTGGAAGTACTTGAGGTGAATACTATAGAAGAATTTATTGATTTAATCATGGAGGGATGAAGAGGTGGAAGATGCCTATCAGGAGCAGTTTAGAAAGTCCCTGCAAATGTTGGCACCAGGTACTTTATTCCGGGTGGGGATAGAGAATATTTTACTTGCCAATACTGGTGGCTTGATAGTTGTAGGAGATTCTCCAGAACTAATGGACATAGTTAGTGGCGGGTTTGATATAAACTGTGAGTTTACCCCCGCCCGGCTCTACGAATTGGCAAAAATGGATGGAGCTATCATTACCAGTCAGGATACCAGCAAAATACTAATCGCCAATGCGCAATTGGACCCTAATCCTCATATGCACTCTAATGAAACTGGAATTCGTCACCGTACCGCTGAGCGGGTAGCCCGCCAGACTGGTGAGTTGGTGGTAGCTATATCCCAGCGTCGAAAAGTAATTACACTTTATCAGGGTAACATAGTGTTTCGCTTACGTGATTTACCCTCTATTTTGGTTAAGGCTAATCAGGCTCTACAAACTCTGGAGAAATATCGCAATGTTATGATAAGAGAGCTACAGCATTTGGGAGGGCTGGAATTTGAGGATGTGGTAACCGTATCAGAAGTCTGTGAGGTACTTAAACGTAGCATCAAAGTTTTAAAGGTTGCCAGTGAAATTGAACACTATATTGCTGAGCTGGGCAGTGAAGGCCGATTAGTAAAAATGCAATTAGATGAGATGATTGTCAATGTAGAGGATGAGGCCTTGTTAATTATTCAAGATTATTCTAATAACCCGGAAAAACCCCCCCATGAATTGCTAGCCACCATGATGCGGTCATTTGAAGAAGATATTTCTGATTCAGTATTTATTGCTCGCTTACTTGGGCTGGGAACTGCCAGTAGCCATCTGGACCAGATGGTTTCACCCCGAGGATACCGTATGTTACAAAAACTACCTCGTATTCCTACTACCATTATCGATAATCTGGTTGAACGTTTTGGTCTTTTAACCCATGTTTTACGGGCCAGTATAGAAGAACTGGACGAAGTTGAAGGTATAGGAGAAGTGAGAGCCCGCTCTATTAAAAATGGTCTTAGACGCATGCAAGAACAGCAATTATTAGAATACATGGTATGAATCAGGAATTAAGAATTATCGTTGGCGACAAAAAACCGTTTCGGTAAAATTACCAGAATCGGTTTTTTGTTAAATTTGCCATCTATTATTTACATTAGCCAGGCCTTAGATACAAGCAATTATTAATTCTAAATTCTTAATTCCTCATATCAGGTCATATTGAATATTCCCAGAGTATTAGCTTTTTTATACTCTTTTATAAAAGCGTCATAGAGGTTGATATCCAGTGCGTTACAGAGTGCTGCAGTATAAAACAGGAGTTTTCCGAGCTCATTATATACTACTTCTTCACAATTTGGACATAATTGTCCTTTAAGATGGCTGTCCATGTATTGCTTTAACTCCTCAAAAGAATTAATTTGTTCTGGCAGCTGAATTTTGGTGGCTTCTACCGATAGGCAACCACAGGTAGTTACTGATTTAACTACCGCCCGGTTTACCCGGCAATTGGATTCGGAGAGCTTGGAAAGGATATCAAGGATGCTGCGGTGTCTAATTAAAAGCTCACCTACAACATTTTGAAACTCATCACAAATTAAGTCCTTCAAAAGGCTTGCCCCCCTAGCATGAGATTTTTATAAATTATAGCTGTTGCTACTAAGCCTTGTCAATTGCTGCCCCACCTTCGGCACTATTATTTGGATTTCACCCCTAATTGTTACCGGCATTTGAATTACAATTGAATTTGGTATCTTCCAGGGTTATTAAAGTGTAAATATATGGTTAAACCTAGATTTTTTCAATCTGTTGGTATAATTATGCAACTCCTTAACAAAAATAATTAGTATGGAGGTGCATAAAATGCATACAAAGTTCAGATTTTCCAAACGGCTATTTTTTTTGGCACTTATTTTTGGTATTTGGGTAGCATATACGGCACGACATTTCTTAAGCCTGGGATTGCTTTTAAACTTAACCCTGGGGTTAGGAGCGGCAGCACTTTTTTATGGAGGTAGTATTCTAATTATAAGCTTGGCTCGTAAAAGCATTGCCAATTTAAACCGGATTTTAGATGCTGTACCAACCGATGTATTACTGGGGGGAACTTCCGGGTTGTTCCTGGGGGTGCTGGTTGGAGTTTTAACTACCTTTCCCTTGTCCCAATTAAAAGGAACCGGGAGTTTTTTAACCCTGGGGGTCTTTTTCGGCAGTGGCTATTTAGGCTGGAAAATAGGTGTTCGTCGTGCTCCCGATTTGCTTAAATTCCTACCCTATTCAACAATCAATGAAGAAAAAACAGATACCTTAACAATAGCTCCAAAAGTTCTGGATACCAGCGCCATAATTGACGGCCGTATTTACGATGTTTGTTTAAGCAACTTTTTGGAAGGCCAACTGATAGTACCAACGTTTGTTATTGAAGAATTGCAACATATAGCTGATTCTGCAGATAATATCAGGCGTAATAAAGGCAGACGCGGACTAGAGCTTTTGTCTAAAATGCAGAAACATAGTAGTGTAAAAATTGATATAATTGAAGCAAATATACCTGAAGAGAGAGACGTGGACAGCAAATTGTTACGTCTTTGTAAGCAGATTAATGCTTGTATCATTACCAACGACTATAATCTTAACAAGGTGGCTGAGCTGCAGGGTATTAAAGTTCTTAACATTAATGAACTAACTAATGCGGTAAAAGTAATAGTGTATCCGGGTGAGACCATGCACATAGCGATTATTAAAGAAGGTAAAGAAGCTGGACAGGGCGTGGGCTACCTGGAAGATGGAACTATGGTAGTAGTTGAAGATGCCGACCATGAAATTGGTAATGATTTGGAAGTCATGGTTACCAGTGTGTTTCAGACTGCAGCCGGGCGCATGATTTTTACCCGTAAAGTACGGGAAGAAGCTTCCAACAACGTTAATCAGCATTTTCAGGAATCACAAGAGGTGAAAGTATATGGTTAACAACCTTCGGGTTGTTATAGCAGCGGCCGGAACTGGGAGCAGGATGAAAAGCAGCACCAACAAACAGTATATGCTATTAAATTCCCGGCCTATTTTAAGTTATTCCCTGGATGTTTTTGAAAAATTCGAGGTGGTAGATGAAATAGTAATTGTAGCCCATTCCCGGGACGTTGAATATTGTGAAAAGGAAATAGTAGATAAATTTGGCTACCGTAAGGTTAAAAAAGTTATTCCTGGCGGGGAACAGCGCCAGGACTCCGTATGGGCGGGATTACTGCAACTAAACCGAGATACCACCGATTATGTGGCTGTGCACGATGGTGCGCGGCCACTTTTAACGTCAGCCCTGTTAAGTAACTTGATTACGGGGGCCGCAAAATGGGGGGCAGCTATTCCCGGTATTTACGTCCGGGATACCCTGAAAATGGTTGGCCAGGATGGCTTTGTCGACCATACTCTGGATAGGTCCAGGGTAGTATTTGTTCAAACCCCCCAGATTTTCAACTTTAAAAAGATTTATCAGGCTTACGAAATGGCTTTAAAAGAAGGTTTTACGGGTACTGATGATGCGTCTTTATTTGAAAAATATATGGGCCGGGTCAAGGTGGTTCCAGGTAATTATCGTAATTTAAAAATAACTACCCCCGAAGATTTGATTATTGCCCAGGCCTTGTTAAGTATGTAACTGAACTGTAAAAAGGGGGGCGAGGTTTTGCGTATTGGCAGTGGCTACGATGTGCATCGTTTGCGGCAGGGCAGACCATTAGTTTTGGGAGGAGTAAATATAGACCATCCCCTGGGATTAGAGGGTCATTCCGATGCGGATGTGTTGTTACATGCTATCAGTGATGCTCTATTAGGAGCAGCTGGTCTGGGGGACATTGGTTACCATTTTCCCGATAGTGATGAACGCTACCGGGATATAAGCAGTCTCTATTTACTGGAGGAAGTGGGAAAAAAGTTGGTAAGGGCCGGTTATACCATAGTCAATATCGACAGTACCATAATAGCCCAGAAGCCTCGTTTGGCACCTTACCTGGAAACGATGGTGCAAAATATTGCCCGGGTTTTACATATTGAAAAGGGACAAGTTAATGTTAAAGCGACTACTACGGAGAGACTGGGGTTTGAAGGTCGGGAGGAAGGTATATCAGCTTTGGCTGTAGCCTTGATTGAGTAAGGCTCGCCCCCTTCCGCCGCTTCACCTCGCAGGGTGTTTCTACTATGCTTCGTACGACGGCTTCTGCATATTTATGCATCCAAGCAGGGTCTTTGCAGTAGCATCACGCTATCATATATATGGTTGCAGGGTTAATTATGGTGGTATAATCGAGGTACACAAGGGAGGAAAATGTATGAAAAGAATAAAGGTTAGATTTGCGCCCAGCCCTACGGGGCCATTACATATAGGCGGAGCCCGTTCAGCCCTGTTTAATTATCTTTTTGCCCGCCATAATAATGGGAAACTGGTACTAAGAAGCGAAGATACTGATTTGGAACGCTCGCACCAGGAATATGAAGAAGAAATATTAGAATCTTTACGCTGGCTGGGGATTAGCTGGGATGAGGGACTACAAGTTGGCGGAGAAGATGGCCCCTATCGGCAGACCGAGCGTTTGGATATATATAATGAATATACGGCTCGTTTGCTGGAAACTGGTCAGGCTTATTACTGTTTTTGCACCGAGGTCGAACTGGAGGAAGAACGTCAAGAGGCTATGGACAGTGGAGAAATGCCTCGTTATTCCGGAAGGTGCCGTCACCTTACCCCGGAGGAAGTTGAAACCCGGCGGAGGCAGGGAGAGAAACCGGCCGTTCGTTTTAAAGTAGCACCCAACCGAGTCTATATAGTAGATGACCTGGTTCGGGGGCGGGTTAGTTTTGATAGTAATAACATAGGGGATTTTATAATAGTCAAATCAGATGGTATACCTACCTATAATTTTGCTGTGGTTATAGATGATGTATTGATGGATATAAGCCACGTTATCAGAGCGGAGGAGCATTTGTCCAATACCCCGCGACAGTTGATGATATATGACGCCCTGAATCTGAAACGACCTGAGTTTGCCCATATCTCACTTATACTGGGCAGTGACCGTCAGAAGATGAGTAAACGCCATGGGGCTACCTCCCTGATACAGTACCGGGAAAAGGGTTATTTACCTGAAGCCCTGTTTAACTTTCTGTCCCTTTTAGGTTGGGCCCCCGCAGGAGAGGAGCAGATTTTCTCCCCGGAGGAAATAATTGCCGCTTTTACCTTAGAACGAGTGGCTAAAAACCCGGCTGTCTTTGACCTGGATAAATTAAATTGGATTAATCAGCAACATATTAAACAAAAAAGCCACGAAGAATTGAAAAGTCTGATATTACCCCACCTGCAGCAATCACGTTTTAGTAAAGAGGTAGCACAATTAGATAAAACCCAGCTGGATTTACTGTTAGAGGTATTGCGCGACCGTATCATTTGTTTGACTGATGTTGATAAAGAATTGGAAGGGTTTTTTGCTCTTCCCGAGTATGGGAATGACATTTCGGAGGTTATGCAAGCTGATAGCGTAGAACAGGTTTTAGAGGGTTTTATTAACGGATTACCTGATTTTCAGGAAACAGCAGAAATTAAGCAGTTTATTAAAACCCTGACCAAAAGCTTACAG